>JAPLSS010000243.1 GCA_026398515.1 Candidatus Sumerlaeota bacterium
ATGAAGCGCTCGGCCTGGCGCCGGTAGGCCGCGTGCAGCGACTCGTACGTCGGAAAGTCGGTCCCCGTCTCCAGCCCGACGCGCTTCCCCGTCAGCGCGCACCGCCCGTTGTTGAGCGTGATCTCCAGGATCTTGGCCAGGTTCATCGCCTGGCACATCGTGCGGCTGTTGCACCTGCCCGGAATGGTGATCTCGACGCAGCCGATGGGGGCGAAATCGCGCGCGTCCTCCAACGGGAATCCGGCCTTCATCAGCGCGGGAATCATGACCGCGTCGTTCCAGAAATCGGGCCGCCCCAGGCCGAGGCGCGCCACCTCGAGCGCGCGGCGGAAGAACGATTCCGGCGCTCCCGCATGAAGGCGAACCGCCACGTCGCGCGGCGTGCGGATCCGGGCGACGGCGTCGAGGCACAGGGAGGACAACTCGTTCGTGGCGTCGGAGCCGTCGGGCTTCTGGCCGCCGAGCGTCGTGTGATGGAAGTCGAAAGTGCGATAGCACTTCAGGAACAAGTCTTCGATCAACTCCAGCGCGCCGTCCTGGGTCAGGCGGCCGGCTCTCAGGTCGGCTTCATAGAAGGGATAGAGATACTGATCCAAACGGCCGAAACTGGCGGCGGAGCCGGTGAACTCCGCCTGGTTCATCACCATGAGAAGCCAAATCGCCTGAACCGCCTCCCAAAGCGTGCGCGCGGGATGGGCGGCCCCATGGCGGCAATTCCCGGCCATCTGGAGCAGTTCGCCGCGGCGCGCGGCATCCGGCTCGGCGTTCGCAAGTTCCTCCAGTTTCTTCGCCCAGCGTTCGCCATACGCGATCAGCGTGTCATAGACGATGATAAGCGCTTGGTAATGAACGCGCTTCCTCACGTTTTCGATCTTCGCCAAATCCAGCGCGCGCAGACGCTCCAACGCTTCCTCCCGCAGGGCGGCGGCGGCGCGCTCCAGCAGCATCTGGAATCGCGGAAGCCGATGGCCGCCGTCCATGCCGCCCGCGCCGAACGCGCCAACGGCCATGGCGGCCTGGGTTTCGGGCGGGCACAGGGCGCGCAGCTTGGCGCCGTGCGCGACGTGGCGCTCACACCACTTCGTGTAGAACGACCGAAACTCCTCGGTTACAGACGCGTTCTTGAGCGCGCCCGGATTGCCTTGGAGGTCGGGAAACATCGCGGCGAAGACCCAGCGTCGCCCTTCGTGAATGCCGGTGTGGACCGTGATCCCGCGGCGCAGACGGCCGGCGAGGAGGTCGCCCTCGTCGAGCGTCAGCGTTTCGCTCAGAAGAAACGCCCGCACGGCCTTGGCGCGGCGAATCGGCGCCGGTTCGGCGCGCGTTTCGTCGTACGATTTCATCGCCGCCCAGCCGCGCTCCATCGGATCGGGCTCGTTGGCGAAGGACAACGCCTGCCAGCGCAAACGGGCGATGCGCGGCGAAAGGCCCAGTTCGTTCGTTTCGCGCAAGGCGGAATCGGATTTGGGATCCACGGCGACGGTTTGGCTCATGGAATGACTCCAAGACTCAACAGCAGGTTCGCACGACCCGCCCCTTAGTCGGAGGGAACATGCGGCAACGATAGTATTGACGAAATGGGCCTTCGTTCCAAGCGGAATCGATTGTCCCGGCAGTCAGGGAAACATTTCGCGTGACAAGAGGCAGGAATTCTGGATTTTCCCAGAATGAACGGTTAGGCGTGGTTCTTGGGAGCGCCGACGTCCGCGTCGGCCATGAACCGCATCCGACTGGGATCCATTGCCGACGCGGCCGTCGGCGCTCCCAGGAACCACGCTTCACGGCGCCGGCGGATTGGCGGGCGTTTCTCGACCCGGCGCGGGCCAAAGCCAGCCGCGAATACGCTGGATTCGATCCGGCGCTCGATCCGTTGATCGATGAGACCATTCGGCGTACGACCGCGAACCCGGCGCTCTTGGCGTTGGCGTGGCACTGCTATTACGTGTTCCAGTGGAAATGGGATTGCATTCAGTTTCAACGTTGGCCGTCGCTCGACGGCGCGCTCGGCGAACTGTGGGGCATGTTCTACCTGATCATCGGGCTGACCGCGGTTCCACGCACGCGCGAAATCCAGCAGAAACTCGGCATTCCCGAACGCTACACGCGCGCCGATTTCGATCATCTCCCGGAGTCGATGGACCGCTTCGCGCTGATCCATCCAGGCAAACGCGGGATCGCTCCCAATTCGCTGAACTGGATGCACAATCACATGGCCGGCGACCTGCATCGCATGGGGCGGTTCAATTACATGCTCAAGCCGTTCCGCTGCCTGGCGCTGGCCTATCGCCACCGAGAAACCGGCGAGGTCGTGGCGTTGGCGGCCGACGAAACACGGTTCACGCCGGAAGGCTTTATCGAGCGCGGATCGGAAGAAGAGACGTGGACGGCGACGCTGGCCGAAGACGACGAGGCGATCGCGGGCTATCCGATCTCGCCCCAGGGCTTCGCCGTGCGGACGAAGATCTCCCTGCCGAAGCGCGAGTGGGCGCGGGCGCTTCAGCCCGGCGACATCATGATCGAAGTCCACATCCCCGCCGGCGGCGGGATGACGCCGGAAGTGTGCCGGGACACGATGGCGCAGGCCCTGGATTTTTTCCCCCGTTACTTCCCGGGCAAGCCGTTCGCCGGCTTCTGCTGCACCTCGTGGATTCTCAACACCCAGTTGCAGGAAATGTTTCCGCCGGAAGCCAATCTCGTCCGCTTCCAAAAGGAACTCTATCTTCTGCCGCTGGCCTCCTCCGGGCGCGATGGCTTGCACTTCATCTTCGCCCAGGACCAAATCGACCTGGCCACGGCGCCGCGCGACACCAGCCTGCGCCGCGCGTTTCTCGACCACCTGGCGGCCGGCAAGCGTCTGCGCAACGGCGGGATGTTCCTGCTGACCGACGACTTCCAGCGCTTCGGCTCCCAGCCCTATCTGCGCCAGTGGCCGCCGAAGGCGTTGCGGGGCCAGATTCCCTCCTGAAGCGGCGGGCCGCGAGGGGCGCAGGCTTTTCCGCCTGCGCAGCGGGGAATTCGGCGCCGAACAACGCACAGACTGGAACGCCAGCGCCGCCTGTAGCCTGCGCCGTTTTCCGCCATTTCCCTGCTTGACTTGCCGCCCCCTCCAGTCGAGTCTTTCTCCGGTTGCCTTTCGCGTCTCTTGCATCTTTTTTTCGCGCTAGTCTTGCGAGTCAGGAGCGACGCCATGTTCCGCCACCTGCTGCCCCGAAACACCGACTTCTTCAACTACTTCGAGCAACTGAGCGGCTACATCGCCAAAACGTGCCAGGAGTTGCAGTCGCTCACGCGCGCCGACGCCGAACTGCCCGTGCTCGTCGGACGAATCAAAGACCTCGAACACGAAGCCGACAAGGTGACCCACCGCTGCATCGAGGCCCTGCACAAGACCTTCATCACTCCCATCGACCGCAACGACATCCACAGTCTGATCAAGGGGATGGACAGCATCGTCGACGCCATCGACGCCACCGTATCGCGCCTGGCGATGTACGAGATCGCCCGGATGCGCCCCGACACGCAGCACGTCGCGGCCCTGCTGCTCAAGGCCGCCGAGGAACTCGACCAGGCGATCCGCGGCTTGCGCGACCTGAAGAATTCCAAGGCCATCATGGACCGCTGCATCGCCCTTCACCAGATCGAAACGGAAGGCGACGCCCTGCTGCGCAAGGGGATCGTGCGCCTGTTCAAGGAGGAGCGCGACACGCTCGCGGTCATCAAATGGAAGGAGATCTACGAGCGGCTGGAGAAAGCCGTGGATCGCTGCGATGACGTGGCGAACATCATCGAGGGCATCGTGGTCGAGGCGTCCTGATCCATGAATCTGACGATATGGCTCGTAATCCTGACGGTGGCGATCGCGTTGCTGTTCGATTTGGTGAACGGGTTTCACGACGCGGCGAATTCCATCGCGACCATTGTCTCCACGCGCGTCCTGAGCCCGCGGTACGCGGTCCTGTGGGCGGCCTTTTTCAACTTCGCGGCCATGTTCTTCTTCCCGCCGAGGGTCGCCGACACGATTGCGAAGATGGTGCATATCACCGCCGGGGAGAAGGCGTTCATCTACGTGGTGCTGACGGGGCTGCTCGGCGCCATTGTCTGGGACTTGCTGACGTGGTGGTGGGGCTTGCCGACGAGTTCCTCGCACGCGCTGATCGGCGGGTTCGCGGGCGCCGGCATCGCGCATGGCGGCTGGGGGGCGGTCAACTGGCGGAATCTGGAGAAGACGGTGCAGTTCATCCCGCTGGCGCCGCTCATTGGGTTCATCATGGGATTCACGATCATGGTCCTGGTGTTTTGGACGTTCAAGCGAGTTCGTCCGGCGTCGGTCGACACCGTGTTCCGCAAACTCCAATTCTGCTCGGCGGCCATGTACTCGCTCGGCCACGGCGCCAATGACGCGCAGAAGACGATGGGCATCATCGTGGCGTTGCTGATCGCCGCGGGCCTTCTTCCGGACGATGTCAAATTGAGCATGGCCCACCCTAAGACCTTGTGGATCATTCTGTCATGCCAGACGGCGATGGCGCTGGGCACGGCGCTGGGCGGCTGGCGGATCGTGCGCACGATGGGCATGAAGATCGCCAAGTTGAAGCCGGTCGGCGGGTTCTGCGCCGAGACCGCCGGCGCCTTCACCCTCTTCCTGGCCTCGCATTCCGGGATTCCGGTTTCCACCACGCACACGATCACCGGCGCGATCATCGGCGTGGGGGCGACGACGAAACTCTCGGGCATCAAGTGGGGCGTGGCCACCCGGATCGTCTGGGCGTGGATCATCACCATCCCGTTCTCGGCGATCGTGGCCGCCGGCGCGTTTTATGTGGTTCGCTGGCTGCATCCCGGGATTTGACGTTTGGCGTCGATTGGTCTTATAGGTTCTATAGGTCTTGTAGGTCTTATACGTCTTGCGGCGGCCCACAGTGATCCTCGGCATCGGCATCGACTTGGTGGAAGTGGAGCGCGTCACCGAGCTGCTCGGCAAGTACTCCGGGCGGTTCGCCACGCGCGTCTTCACCGAGGAGGAGCGCGCCTACTGCGAGAAGATGGCCCAGCCCGGCCAGCACTACGCCGCGCGCTTCGCCGCCAAGGAAGCCTTTCTCAAAGCCATCGGCACGGGCTTCGCCAAGGGCATCAGTTGGAAAGACATCGGCGTGGCGAAGCTGCCGTCGGGCGAACCGATCCTCGAGCTGCGCGGACGCGCCCTGGATGAGCTGCGCGCCCGCGGCGGCACGCGGGCTTTGGTCACGCTTTCCCACACGCACGGCCACGCCTGCGCGGCGGTGGCGGTCCTGAACGAGTCCGAAACCTGATAGCGATTCCTCGAACTGCGATCAAAAAGAACCGGGTCCGCCGAGCGCCTTCTCCCGTGGCGCGTCAGCGCCATTTTGGACTGCGGCGGCTTGCCGCCGCTTTCGCTTGCCATCGGGCCAACTCCCCGTTCGAGACAAAGGCGGCGGCAAGCCGCCGCAGTTCAAAACCACGCTTTTGCGTTATGGCATAAGGCTGCCCTTCTCTCGACAATGGCTCGATTCGCCCGGCGCGCCCTCTTTTGGCTCGACGGCGGCGCGCGGTCTTGGGAACATGCGCAATGTTTCATTGCGCAACGCCGTGCGCGTAAACCGCCATGCCCGCTTCGCCCGGAAGACTCTTCCGCCTCGTGGTGCGCCGCCCGGTGGCGACGTTGATGCTCATCAGCGCGATCGCGCTGATGGGCGTCGTCTCCTATTTCAACCTGCCCGTCCTCCTGATCCCCGAATTCGCCCTGCCGACCATTCACGTCTATGCGGGCTGCCGCGGCCTGTCCATCGACGAGACGGAACGGCAAATTCTCAAGCCGATCGAAGCGCTGCTGGCCACCACGCCCAAGGTCCGCGAAATCGAAAGCTGGGCCCGTCCCGGCTTCGCCCGCGTCCGCGTCCACTACGAGTTCGGAAGCGACATGCGCTTCGCCCAGCTCGATCTCCAGGATAAGGTGTCGGGGATCGCCCGCACATTTGAAGACCAGAATTTCTACTCCGACGTCGAGACCGAGGAAACCTCGGAGTTCGAAGCCAACTTCATGTTTTGCGCCGTCGTCGGGCCGGCCGACGAGGCGACGCTCAACCAGGTGGCCACTGAGCGCATCGAGCCGGTCCTTTCGGCCATCGACGGCATCGCCGGGGTGGACGTCGGCGGCGGGCGATGGCGCACCATCGACGTCGCCTTCGAAACCGACCTGCTCGAAGCCTACAAGATCCCCATGCAGCGCGTCCTGGCGCGGTTGCGCGGCGCGGTGACCGAGAACTTCGTGCTCGGCCAGATCGAAGGGCCCGGCGAAACCTGGCACGTGGTGCTGCGCAATCGCTTCCAGTCCGTCCAGGACATCCGCAACACGGTCCTCGACGACAAGGGCATCGTGCGGCTGAGCGACGTGGCCCGGGTCGAGTTGCGCGAGCACGAGCCGGATTACCTCTCACATTACAATGGCAAAACCAACGTCTCGCTGTCCCTGCGCAAGGAGGCGGACGCCAATCCGCTGCAACTGTCGAAGAAGGTCAAGGCGGCCATCGAGGACATCAAAGCGACGCTGCCGCCCGGCTATGACATCGAGATCGGCTTTAACGCCGCCGATTTCATCTCCGACGTGCTCGATCAAATGACGCTCGCCGCCCTGAAGGGCGCGTTGCTGGCGATGGCCGTGCTGTTCTTCTTCCTGCGCAGCGTGCGGATGAGCCTGATTGTCT
This sequence comes from Candidatus Sumerlaeota bacterium, assembly GCA_026398515.1. Classification (GTDB taxonomy): domain Bacteria; phylum Sumerlaeota; class Sumerlaeia; order JAPLSS01; family JAPLSS01; genus JAPLSS01. Next base: position 6,723 of record JAPLSS010000243.1, read on the forward strand.
TCGCCGCGCTGCCGATCTCGATCATCGCGACCTTCAACCTGATGTACTTCTGCGGCATGTCGATCAACGTGCTCACCGTGCTCGGCCTGGCGCTGGCGGTGGGGCTGCTGGTCGATAACTCGATCGTCGTGCTGGAAAACATCTTTCGCCATTACCAGCGCGGCTATGGCGCCGTCGGCGCGGCGGAGCAGGGCGTCGGCCAGGTCTGGCGCGCCCTGGTGGCGACCACCTCGACGAATCTGATCGTCTTCACCCCCATCCTCTTCGCCGAAGGCGAGATCCGCATCATCTTCCGCGAAGGGGCGCTGGCGATCATTTTCCCCCAACTGATGGCGCTGTTCGTGTCGTTGACTCTGGTGCCGATGCTGACCGCGCGCATGCTCCTGCTGAACCGCGACCCCGCCGATCTGGGCAGGGGCTTGTTCGGCTGGCGGACTCGTCTCCGGGAGGCGATCCGCCGGCGCAATCCTTACTGGCCCGCGTGGCGCCTCCGGCCGCGGCGGGTCTTCCGCGAAACGTATGGCGCCGTGTTGCGTTCGGCGCTGCGCCATCGCATCCGCCTGCTGGCCATCGTCGCGCTCGTCATTTTGCTGACCTGGCACATCTGCCTGCCGCGCATCGCCAGCGGCGTCATGCAGTCGAACCAGGAATCGAATTACTTCCCCGTCTACATCCAGACGCCGGCCGGCGGCGACCTCAATGAGTTGAGCCGGGCGACTTCGCTGGCCGAACAGGCGATCTTGCAGGATCCCGGCGTGAAGAGCACCCGCGCCTGGGGCGGGAAAGACGACGGCTCGACGATCTTCGTGGAATTGAAGAAGGCCGCCGAACGCCGCAAGTCCTCGGACCAGATCCAATCGTCCATTCTCGATGAGATCGGGCCTATTCCCGGCGCGGTGACGAGCCTCACCTCGTTCAATCCCGACACGAAGCAGACCCTCCGCCTTCGCCGCGGCGGCGAGGTGGAGATCATCGGGCCGGACGAAGCGGCCCTCAAAGCCGCCGCCGACGTCCTCGGCGCGCAAATTGAAGCCCTGCCCCAAGTCGCCCGCACGGAACTGGAGAGCGACCAAAGCTCCCCGGAATACCATTACGTGTTGGACCACGAACGCGCCGCGTTGTTTCACGTCACCCCGCAGGACGTGGCCCGCCTGATGCAGACCACGCAACGCGACGGACAGTTCACGCAACTGTTCATGGAGGAAGGGACCCACCAAACCAGCATTTACCTGCGGCCCGCCGAAGAAGAAAAGGGCAACCCGCCCATTGAGGAGATCCAGCGGCTGCGCGTCCTGACCGAGTTGGGCGAGTCGGCCCCGTTGAAGGACCTCGGCCACTTCCTCATTTCCGGCGGCGAACGGCGCATCGTCCACCACAACCTGCAGCGCGTTCTCAACCTCGATTATTACCTCGAACCGGGCGTCGGGCGAAAACCCAGCGACGACGCGAAAGTCCACAACGACATCGCGGAACTCCTGAAGACGGTGCGGCTGCCCGCCGGCATCACCGCGTCCATGAGCGGCGACCGCAGGAAGGCGGAGGAGAACGTCAACCAGGTGCGCTGGATGATCGGCGTCACCATTCTGCTGACCTACATGGTGATGGCCTCCATCTTCGAGAGCTTGTTGACGCCGTTCGTCATTATGGTCGCCGTGCCGTTGGGCGCGTTAGGCGTTTTCTGGGTGATGGCCTTCGGCGGCATCGAGGCCAACCCGATCGCGATGTTCGGCATGCTCTTGCTGGTCGGCATCGTGGTGAACAATGGCATCGTCTTGCTCGATTTCGTCAGCGTCATGCGGCGCGAACACGGATACCGCCGGACGCGGGCCGTGCTCGAAGGGTGTTATGCGCGCCTGCGGCCCATTCTGATGACCACCTCGTGCACCACGCTGGGGCTTTTGCCTTTGGCGTTGCAGCAGAGCGAGGATTTCCCCTGGTCCTCCCTGGCCACGGTGGTGATTAGCGGCCTGTTGAGTTCCGCGGTTCTCACGCTGTTCGTGGTGCCGGCGCTCCTGATGACGGCCGAGGACGCGTTGGCTTACCTGCGCCGGGCGTTGGTGTGGGGGAGGCGGCAGGCGGTCGAGCGGCCGGTGGGCGCGCTCGTGGGGCTGCTGGCGCGGGCGCGGATCGTTTGGCCGTTTCGGCAAGTAGCCGTGGCGGGCCCGGCGTTGCCCGTGGACCTCGGAGGCGCGATCGGCGTCGGGATCGATTCGTCGACGGCGGCGGAGCGGCGACCTCCCCTGTCAGGCGAGGCTCTTGGCGACGGTTTGCAGGTCGTCATGCGATGGGTCTACATGACCTATCCAATCTTCCATCCGCGCAAACTGGCCTGGATTGCCCCGTCGACCCGCTACAAAGTCGGCCGCCGTCCGCCGCAAGGGGTGGACGCGTTGCGCGGCGTCGGCTTCACCCTCCAGCGCGGCATGTGCGGCTTGCTGGGGCCGAACGGGGCCGGCAAGAGCACGTTGATGCAGATCATGGCCGGGCTGCTGAGGCCGACGCGCGGCTACGTCGAAGTGTGCGGATACAACTTGGCCGTCGAACGCGACCGCGCGCGGCGCGAGATCGGCTATCTGCCCCAGCATTTCGGCGTCCCCGAGGATTTCACCGCCCGGCAGTTCCTGGAATATCATGCGCTCCTCATGGGGCTGGCGGACCGCGCCTCGCGCCGCCGCCGGATTGAAGACGCGCTCGAAACCGTCAACCTGCGCGACGTGGCCGGGCGCCGGATCGGCGGCTATTCCGGGGGCATGAAGCAGCGGCTCGGCATCGCCCGAATCCTGCTGAAACTGCCGCGCCTCCTGATCGTCGACGAGCCGACGGCGGGCCTGGACCCCATCGAGCGCGTGAAATTCCGCAATCTCCTCTCGCGCCTCAGCGAAGGCCGAATCGTGGTCTTCTCCACCCATATTATTGAGGACATTACATCCATTTGCGGCTCGCTGATTGTCATTCGCGAGGGGCAGGTCGTCTGCCAGGATACGCCCGCCGGACTGGCGCGGCGCTGGCGCGGCCGGGTCTGGCTTTACGACGGCTCGGCCGCCGAAAGCGCCGAATTGGGCCGCATCGCTCATATCCTGTGGGAACGGCCGCGCGACGGAGGCGTGCAATACCGGTTGATCTGTCCGTTCCCGCCGCGCCCCGGCGGGCGCCCGGTCGAGCCGACATTGGAAGACGCCTACATGGCGATTCTTCTGGAGAGTAGGCCGGCCTTGCCGAGGCCGGCTTCGGCCGGCGAGTGCGACGCTTAGTCCACTTCGGATATAGTCCCCGAGCTAAGTCGAGGGGCAGAGAGGACCTACCAGGAGTTCCAGCCCAAAGAAGCCGCATCACAAAACCGCCTCTGGAGCTGGCAGTTGCTTTTCTGTCCATCATGTCCATAGAGTCCACTACGTCCATTCCGTCCACCATCATCCAATGATCTCCCAGGAGTTTCTCCCATGCCCCCAAAAGACCAACCCA
>JAPLSS010000604.1 GCA_026398515.1 Candidatus Sumerlaeota bacterium
GGGCGGCAATCCTTATCTTAGCGCCTCTGGGGCGACGCTCGGGGCATCGAACATCCCCATGGCCTTCAACTCCGCCTCGGCTTGGCCGGCCCAGTCGCGATTGGCCGCCGGGCTGGCGGGGCTGGGATGAAGGATGCGGCCGATCGTGACATCCAGACCCGCCAGCGCCGCGCCGGCGCGCTCTTCGGCGAACGAGCCGACGCCGATCACAAAGCGCGGCCGGAGACGCTCGACCACCCGGCGCAGATGGCGGTCGCAGGCTTCGTAGAGCGGCGTTCGCTCCGCCGCCGGCAATTTGTCCGGCGTGCGGTTGCGCCCGCCTTGTTCGAAGAAACACAGCGGGCAGTAGTTGGCCACGAAGAAACGGGCGAAGAACCGCTCGGGCGTTCCGAACCGTTCGCGCGCCCAGCCCCACAGGCGCAGCCCGCTGACCTCGCTGCGGCGGCAGGCGAAGCCTTGGACGGGCCGGCGCGGATGCTCCACGGGCGGCTTGCCGATCGGCGCCTCGATGTGCAGCCAGTCGCGCACGAGATGGACCTCGCCGAACGGCACGCCGGTCTGCGCCATGCCGAACGGGCCGGGGTTCATGCAGAGCAGCACGGCCTCGCGCGGCGCCGTCCCGTAGCGCCGCACGTATTGCTCAAACGCGGCCCGCGCGTATTCCAGCGGATTTTAGACGAAGGAGTTCGTGGCGACGCCTTTGGGCGCGCGAATCCAACGGCTGAGGCCGTCGCTACGAACTCACGGCGCCCGATCCTCGCGAGCATGGAGTCCCGCCTTTAGGCGGAATGCCGCGAGTCGATCCGAGGCCTGCAATCCCTGATTCCGCCTGAAGGCGGGACTCCATACTTCCGGTCTCTTCATACTGCTGGGCGGCCCAGCAGATACAGTCGACCCCTCCCTCAAGCAACCAATTGCTACAGTGGCTTTTCCTTCCACGAAATCGCCCCGGTGGGACAGGCCTCGGCGTAGCGCGCCGGACTCGCGTGAACGCCGTCGCCGAATGAGCCGCCGAAGGGGACGACGACGCGGGTGGGAAAGCCGCGCCCGGAAAAGGCCAGGCCCCGCGGCTCGCCTTCCTGCTCGGCGATCTTCAGGCACAACCCGCACAAGATGCACTTCCCCGTCTCGAACGCCAGGTCGGGGTGAGAGTCGTCGGGATCGAGCAACCTCCGCTCGCCGCGGAACCGGTTGCCGTTGGCGCCGTATTCCGCCGCATAGCGCCGCAACGCGCAATCGTCCTGTTTCTCGCAGCCGCACAGCAGGCAGCGGCCGGCTTCCTGCACGGCTTCGGCGACGCCGTAACCGCCCGCGCCGGCTTCGAGGCGCGCCGCTTTGACGACGCCGCCATAGAGGACTTGCTCTTCCTGCTCGGGCAAGGCGCCGCGGTGGAAGTAAAAGGGCTTCGGCTCGCCGCGCGCCGTTTCGCCGCGGAGGAATTGGTCGATCGCGACGGCCACGTTGCGCCCGGCGGCCATGGCGCGCACCGCGTAGTTCGGCCCAAAGACCGCCTCGCCCGCCGCAAACACGCCTTCCCTGCTCGTGGCGCCCGCCAAGTCGACGGCGATGCCGCGCTTCGCGACCTCGAGGCCTTGCGAGCGAATCAACTCGAGATCCACCGTCCGCTTCTCATCCGGCGCGCCGATCGCGCCAGCGCCGCCGGCCCACGCGCCGATGGCCAGAACGACCGCGTCGAAGTCGCGCCGCAACTGCTCCAACGATCCATCGACGCCCAGCCGCCAGCGCATGCGCAATTGCGCGCCGAGGCGTTCGATCACCCCGAGCTCGCCATCCACGACGTCTTGTTCCAGCTGTTCCGCGGGAATATGGCGAAGCAATCCGCCGGGGCGGTCGGCGGCGTCGAACAGCGCGCAGGCGTGGCCCTGTCGCAAAAGATAGAACGCGGCGGTCAGACCCGCCGGCCCCGCGCCCACGATGGCCACCCGCTTGCCCGTCGCCGGCTTGCAGGCGGGAAGGTATGGTTCGCCGCTCGCCAAATCCGCGTCGGCGGCGTGGCGATGGAGGGCCTTGATGGCCAGCGGCTCGTCCACGCGCCTTCGCCCGCACGGCGATTCGCAAAAGGCCGGGCAGATGCGCCCCAGCACGCCGGGCAGCG
>JAPLSS010000140.1 GCA_026398515.1 Candidatus Sumerlaeota bacterium
ATTGCGGACGTGGCCGTCCGCGCCCCCAGGAGCCGCCGCCGAGAGATTCCAGAGGACGGCTCTCCACCCCAATTCCAAGATGTCAAGCCCTCCCATGCGTTTTCTTCCGATCGTTTTCGACAACCCTCTGTTCGTGCGCGAGCTGCGCCGGCGCATGCGAGGGCGCGGCGTCATCTTCACCCTGATCGCCTACGTCCTGCTGATGGGCGCGATCAGCTTCGGCGTCATCCTGGTCCTGGGGCTGCGGCCCGACCAGGCGCCCCAGGACATCGGCCAGGACATCGGCCGGGCGATCTTCGCGAGCATCGCCGTCATCCAGGCGTTTCTGGTTTGGCTGGCCGCGCCGTCCATCACCGCCGGCGTCACCAACGCCGAACGCGAGCGCCAGACGTTTGAATTCCTCCAGGTCACGACCCTCACGGCGCGGTCTTATATTGTCGGCAACTTGCTGTCCTCGGTCATGTACGCGTTGATCGTCCTGGTCTGCGCGCTGCCGGTCACGAGCGTCAGTTTCCTGTACGGCGGCATCGGCATCGACGACGTGCTGACGACCTTCGGCGTGTTGCTGGGCTTGTCGCTGGCGCTGTGCTGCTTCGCGTTGTTCGCCTCGGCCGTGTGGAGCAAGTCGCGCGGAGTGCAGGCGGCGGTGACGATGGTCTGCGTCATGGTCGGCATTTCGATGCTGAGCGGGGGCCTGATCTTCATCTCTTTCAGCGCGCGCGGCGGCACGCCGTTCTTCCTCCAGCCGGTCACGTTGGGGGGCCTGTCCGTGGCGCGCTGGGTCACCTGGGCGTTGGTCGGCGGCTTGGGCTGCTACGCCCTGGTCGCGGCGGCCGGGCGCAAGCTCTATACGCCGGACAACCGGATGTTCAACTACCGCCAATTCCTGGTGTTCTTTCTGATCGCCCAGGCGCTCCTGCTGGGCAGCGGATGGGGTTCGTTCGGGGCAAAAGGCGCGGCGGAGCAGTGGATCGGCCCGACGGCCCTGCTGATGTTCGTCGCGGCGGCGCTGTATTCCACCGGACGGGTCGAAGTCGGCGACGAGGTGTGGATTCTCAAACGCCGCCATCCCTTCTTCCGGCGGGTGGACGACGGACTGCTCTTCCTGGCGCTGCTGGCGGCGGCCTGGGTCCTGGGAGGAGCGATTTGGACATTGGACAAGCCGTCGAGGGCCGCCGGTTCGCCGCCGGCGCCGTCGCTGGTCGTACCGGCGTTGCGCGCTATCGGCTACTTCAGCGTCGCCTCTCTGTTCATTTTCCTGCTGGGCAAGATCGTCTCGCAATTCACTTGGTCGCGCCGCGCCGCGTTCTGGGCGTTGATCGTGGTGGTGGGCCTCCTGTTCTGCGCCTTTCCGCTGGCCCTGGGGATAACGGAGGGCTCCATGCTCAACGGCGAGGCGTTGGCCTTTCTTTCTCCCGTCATGGCCTTATTCCATGCCGATTTGCTGAGCGATAAGGACCTTTCGCTGGCCGCCATTGTCTTTTACCTGGCGGCGTGCGCGGGCGCGGCGCTCGTCTGGGCCGTCGCGCGCCGCCGCCATCGCGAAGTCAACTACCATTACGAGCTGAAGGCGTGAGAGCGGAAGTTGGCGCCGCAGATGACTCTGTCGGATCCTGACGCGCCCCAGCGTCCAGCAAAGACTCCCGCCTCCCGAAAACGGCGGCGCGCGGCGGCGGCGGCCGCCGCCGTGGCGCTTTTTCTCTGCCTGGCCATCGCCGTGTTCCTGACGAATCGGATCGGCGCGTCGCGCATCGAAATCGCGATCGACCTCCTCAGCGAACCCGACAGCGCGCCCATTCTCGTGATCGTAGACGGCGACGGCGAGGCGCGCTCCCGCGAGCCGATGGCGCGCGTGGCGGATGAATTCGCCCGCCACATCGGGTCTCTCGAGTTCAAGCCGACCGGTCGAAGGAACCTGAAGTCCCGCGGAATACTCGTCGGGTTCACGTGCACGGCCGCAGGGCTCGACGAAATCGAGAACCTGCCCAAAGGATGGAGACGCGCCGACGAATGGATCGTCGGCGCGCCCGGCGCGCAACCCTTCAAGTGGGTGGGCCTGAGCGATGACGCGGCGCTGATCCTGCGCAAGTGGCCCTTCGGCGGGATCGCGTCCGTGAC
>JAPLSS010000497.1 GCA_026398515.1 Candidatus Sumerlaeota bacterium
GGTCGGGACGCATTCTTTGCGCGGCAGACGACATATCGGTCTTATAGGTCCCACACGTCTTATTCGGCATTGCTATTGCGAAGGCGAAAACAGGAAACTGATTTCAGCTTCCAAAATGAAGCCGCGCTGAAAAGGAGATTGGTCCGTGAGCGCTCATACCGTCGGCCATTGCGTGATCCAGCGTTTGATCCACGCCGGCCTTAAACACGTTTTCGGCATTCCCGGCGACTACGTGCTCGGGTTCTACGACATGCTGCAGGGAAGTCCGATCACGTTGGTGGGAACGGCGACCGAGGCGGGCGCGGCGTTCGCCGCCGACGCCTACGCGCGCGTCAACGGCCTGGGCGCGATCTGCGTGACGTACGCGGTGGGCGGGCTGAACACGGTGAACGCCGTCGCCGGAGCCTACGCCGAGAAGTCGCCCGTCATCGTGATCAGCGGCGCTCCGGGGCTGGGCGAACGCATCCGCACCCCGTACCTCCACCGCCGCGTGCGGGACTTCAACACGCAACGCGAGATCTTCGAAAAAGTGACCGTGGCCTCCGTCGTGCTCGATGATCCACGCACGGCGCCCGCGTTGGTCGACCAAGTCATCGCCGCCTGCCTGAAGATCAAACGCCCCGTCTATATCGAACTGCCACGCGACGTGGTCGGGCAGCGATGCCTCATCCCGCCGCCCGTCGCTCCCCCGGTCGAACACAGCGATCCGCAAGCGTTGCGCGAGGCGCTCGACGAAGCGGTGGGGATGCTGCGCCGCGCGCGCCGCCCGGCCATTCTCGCCGGAGTCGAAATCCACCGCTTCGGCCTGCAACAGAAACTCATCCGGCTGGTCGAGCGGTCCGGCTATCCGATCGCGGCGTCGATCCTCGGGAAATCCGTCATCTCGGAGTTGCATCCGAACTACCTGGGCATTTACGAAGGCGCCATGGGGAAGGACAGCGTGCGGCTGGCCATTGAGCGGGCGGATTGCCTGCTGTTCCTCGGCGAGTTCATGACCGACATCAACCTGGGTATCTACACGGCGAAACTCGACGTGAACCGCATGATTTACGCCACCTCGGAGCGGACCGCCATCAAGCATCACGTCTACGAAGGCATCTTGTTGCGCGATTTCATCGACGGGCTAGCCGCGCGGCTAAACGGAAGGCGGCGGGTCGGGCCGCCTCGCGAGCCGGCCGCGCCGTTCCGCCCCCGGCCGCGGCGCGCGATGACGATCCGCCGCTTCTTCGAGCGGATGAACGACTTTCTCGAGGACGACATGATCGTCGTCTGCGACATCGGCGACAGCCTGTTCGGCGCGGCGGACCTGACCATCCATCGCAAGACGGAATTCCTCGGGCCGGCGTATTACGCGTCGATGGGCTTCGGGGTGCCAGCGGCGCTGGGCGCGCAGATCGGCGCCCGGCGGCTGCGGCCCATCGTTTTCGTCGGCGACGGCGCGTTCCAAATGACCGGCCAGGAGCTGTCGAGCATCGTCCGCCAAGGCCTCAATCCGATTGTGTTCGTGTTGAACAATCAGGGCTACACGACGGAGCGCATCATCCGCGAAGGCCCCTACAACGACATTCTCAATTGGCAATATCACCGCATGCCGGAGGTGCTCGGCGACGGCTGGGGGGCGGAGGTCCGAACCGAAGGCGAATTGGAGGAGGCGCTGGCGCACGCCCGCCGCAACACCAAGAGTTTCTCCATCATCAACGTTCGCCTGGACAAATACGACTGCTCGGAGGCGCTGAAACGCCTGGGGCGAAGGCTGAAGCAGAAAGCCGAGGGAAAGCGGTAGGAGAATCAGGCAGAATGATAGGGGGCAGAATAATCAACGACAACCCCAAGTCGTTGATTATTCTGCCCCCTATCATTCTGCCATGATTTCCCGCCCTTCGCGGCCTAGACGCCTGGTTCTGGCGTCCCGATCCGCAGGGTCTTCACGATGTAGGAATCCAGCGCGTACTTGCCGGGGCCGATCAGGAACAGGCTGATCATCACGATCCCGTCCTCGATGGGATGGGAATACGTGCCGAAGGAGTCGCCATGGCGCAGGTGGAACGTCAGAGCCACAATCATGTCGATGATGATCAGAAACAGGGCGCCGCGGAAGAAAAACCCGACCATCAGCAGGAACCCGCCGCCGAACTCCGCCAGCGCGGCCATCAAGCCCCAGAACGTCGGCCAGGCGGCGATGCCCAGGTTCCCCATGGCCAGTCCGATCTCGTACCACTGGTTCGGCCCGCCCATCAGCTTGGGCAATCCGTGACACATAAACATGAACCCCAGGCCCACCCGCAATAGCAACAACCCCATGTCGCGATGTCGATCGAGATAGGTCAGAATCATAGCCGCGCTCCTCATCGATGAGATAGCCCACTTGCCAGGCGAGTCATCATACCACAAAACGCAAATCCGTCAAACGCCTGAAGGCGTCACTCCGAACCTTGCTTCCCCGCCTTCAGCTCGTTGATCAGGTCCTGAATCGGCGTGTCGTCGGGCGCCAGCTGTTGGAACTCCAGCGCCGCGGCGAGAGCGCCGGCGTTGTCGCCCCGTTCACGCAACAGCAACGCGCGCCAGCGCCCGGCCAGCCGGAAGTCCTCTTCGAGATCAACGCGCCAAACGAGATCGCGGCGAATAGCGCCCTCCTTGCCGCCTTCGGGCCGCTGCTGGAGACCCAGGGAGAAGGCCTGATTCGACGCATCGAGGGCGCGGTCCAGCCAATCGCCCCAGACGTTGAAATAGCGCGTCTTGATGAAGAGAAGCGCGTAGGCCACCTCGAGACGCCAGAGCTCGGGGCTTTGGGGATTGGCCGCGATCCCCTCTTCCAGGAACTGGCGCGCCTGCCGCCACTGCTTGTCCTGTTCCAGCCACATGGCCCCCAGCATGTAGCCGCGCAGGTAGTGGGGATCGGCCAGCGTCATCAGCCGATACCAGGGCAGCAGTTCCTCCCCGGTCGACAGTTCGTGCGGCTTCGAGGGATCGCGGAAGGGCTTGACCGCTCGCTCCAGGTCGCCGAGGAAGCCGCGGAAGTCGTCGGCCTTGGCGCGGATGATCGTGGGGACATTTTCGTCATGTTCGGCTTCCTGCGCTCCGCCTTCGACCGCTGTCGGGTTGATCTCCATGTGCGGCTTATAGGCGACGCCGTAGTGCAGGTAGCGCTCGGTCTTGGTGAACATCAGGTCGGCGGCCGAGGCGCGGACCTCGCCGAGGATCATGGCGAAGGCGTTGCTGTTGCGCTTTTCAAGGTCTTCGGCGGCGGACAAGGCCCCCGGCCGCTCATGTGCGCGCCGGGCGACTTCGCGCGCCGAAGGTCCCAAGGCGGCGAGAAACGCCAGAAGCGCGAAAGCCAGGAGAATGGGGGATTTTGGGGACATGGAGATTAGCCGCAAAGAACCTGGAGCAGTATAGCCGCAAGCAAGTATTCACCACAAAGGCACGAAGGACACGAAGAAAGGAAAAGGCGTTTCGGTTGCGGTTCTTCGTGCCCTTCGTGCCTTTGTGGTTCGTTTTCTTGCCTGCTCGCGGTCGCCTTGCATCGTGTCCTCTTTGGAATGTGTCGTTCTATGTGGTCTTTGCGTTCCTTGCGGCCAAATCCTTTCTCACAATTGCTTCCTTCCAAAACTCCAAACCGCCAACGAGGCGAACAGCGCGGCGAAGGCCGCCCCATACGCCGCCAACACTCCGAATTGGCCCCACGCCAACGGCGCGCCGCCGTCGACGTAGCGCTGAAGAAACGCGAACGCCGAGAAATCGGGCACGACTCCCAATGCATGCTCCAGGACCCGCCGCGCCGCCGGGGACGCGCCGCCCGCCGACCGCATGACCACATCGACAAGAGTCCCGCCCAGGAAATACACGGCCAGCGCCAGGAACGCCGAAAGAACGGTCTGCAAGCGGACCGATAGCCACAGCGCCAGCCACGCCAGCGCGGCCAGCGCGATGCCTTGCAGCGCCAGCGCCTGCGCCAGCAGGACGAGCCGCTGGCCGGGGACCTTCGGCGCCGGGACCCACGCCAGAAGAACGAACACCAGCAGGCTGCCGACGCACAGCAGGAGAATGCCGGCGAACCGGCCCGCCAGCGCCTGCGCGCGCGTCACCGGCTTGGCCAGGAGCGGATAGAGGGTGCGGCTTTCGAATTCCTCGGGCAGCGCCCGCGCGGAGAAGAGCGCAGTCAGCACGGCCGACAGCGCCGAGGCCAGCCCCAGCCCGCAGCTGAGCATCAGCCGCGCCTCCGCGGCGTTCTCCACGCCGACCTGGCGCATCGTCAGCGCGGCGATGACGAACAGGCTCATCAATATCAGGATGACATAGAAGTCCTTGCGCCGGGCGAAATCCAGCCAGGTCGACCAAATGATCCAGTAGTGCGCGCGGCATCGCATGGTGTTGTTCAGCGCTCCAATGCCATATCCCTAAGCCAATCCCATTCCCGCAAGCCCCGACATCCAATCGTCCATCCTGTCCATCCCGTCCATCCCGTCCATTATGTTCGACGGGGAGAAAGCCGACGAGGACATCGGCGCTCCCAGAAACTCCTTAAAGCGCCCGCCGCCGGAAAATCGCATACGCCAGCGCCAAAAACGCCGCCGTGTAAACCGCCCCGTAGAGCGTTAATTCCCCCATCGCCCATGCCGGGATGGGGCCCCAGATCTCGTGCACGATCTTGGCCGACAGGTCGAACAACGTCAGCTGGGGAAGCACAAAATGGAACGCCAACAGCGCCCACTGTTGCGCCCGGCCGACGTAGTCATAGAGGTAACTCATCAACGTCATCAGCATTTGCGATGAGAGATACAAAATCGTAAATCACGATGAAAAGCGCGTAGCAGAAGCCCGCCGCCAGCATCACGCCCAGGAACTTGCCCAGCAGGAATTGAAGGCGCGAAACGGGCTTGGCCAGCAGCGGATAGAGCGTGCGGTTCTTGAACTCGCGCGGGAGCTGGCGCGCGGCCAACAGGATCGCCGTCAACGCCACCGCGACCTGCATCGCCTCGAGCGAGACCTCGCGGTAGAACTTGTCCAAACTTTCCAGGTCGAACCATCTCACAAACCGAAGCCCGGTCAGCAACGCCACGCAGATCAATACGATGACATACAGCTCCTGCCGGCGAACCGCTTCCAGCAGGATCGTCCGCGCAATGAGCCAGCCGTTGGCGAAGGAGCGTTTCATGGCCGTATCAGCCGCATGAAATAATCCTCCAACCCCGCCGAACCGGCGGAGGCGACGAGATCGGCCACCGTCTGCTGGCTGACGATCCGCCCCTCATGAATCATGATGATCCGGTCGCACAGCGCCTCGACTTCGTGCAACTCGTGCGAAGAGAAAAAGATCGTGCGGCCGCGGCGCTTGAGGTCCAATAGGACTTCGCGCAAGTCGTGGCGTCCGACCGGATCGAGGCCCGACGACAATTCGTCGAAGATCAGGCATTCCGGATCGGCGATGATCGCCTGGGCGATGCCGAGGCGTTGCTGCAAACCCTTCGAGTATTGACGAATCGGCGTCTCGCCCCGTCCGCCCAGGCCGACCCGTTCCAGGAGCGGCGGGATGCGGCGGCGCAGTTCGGCGCGCGACAGGCCGTGCAGCCCGCCATAGAGTTCCAACAACTCGCGCCCCTTCATGAACGGATAATACAGAGCGACCTCGGGCAGGTAGCCGATGCGTTCGCGCGAGTGCACGTCGCCCGCGGGCTGGCCGAACAGGGCGACCCTCCCCGACGTCGGAAAATGGAAGCCCATGAGAACCTTGATGGTCGTGGATTTCCCCGCGCCGTTGGGGCCGATGAAGCCGACGCACTCCCCCGCGCCCACCTCGAAGGAGATGCCATGGAGCGCGCGGACCTTGCGGCGGCCCGCCTTGTAGTCCACCACCAGGTTCTCGACTTGGATGACGGGTTCCACGCCGGTTCGATCCTTCTACTCATACTTTTCGGCGTGACGCCACGCCGGTTGAGCTCTCAAGCCGTATTTCCCCAGGACGCGCGACGGTTTGCAAGAGCGGAGTTGAGTCCACGGCGTCGGCGCGGCGGTGGGCGCATCCCGCACTGTCGCTGACGCTTCGCGTCCGTCGAGTTCTTTTCCGGCGTGGAACACCGCTGGCCCGCCCATGTGCTCTTCGCCCCGCAGGGGCCGACAGCCTGCGGTGAGCCAGCCGAACCCGCGCGTAGCCGGGGGCGCGGACGAAGTCAAGCCCCCGGACCGCGCCGCTCTCATCCCCCAAGCCCCGCAGGGGCGACAGAGTATCGGGGGCCGTCTGTCGCCCCTGCGGGGCTAAGGGGTAATGCGAACTCTTCCGGGGGCTTGACTTC
>JAPLSS010000772.1 GCA_026398515.1 Candidatus Sumerlaeota bacterium
GCCGCGGCCGGCCTGACCGCCGGGCTGGCGCTGCTCAGCAAGTTCCACGCGTGGGTCCTGCTGCCGCCGCTGTGGGGGTTTCTCGTCCTATCGCCGGAACACCGGCGCGCATGGAAAACGCCCGGACCGTATGGGGCCGCCGCGATCGCGCTGGCTGTTCTGTCGCCGAACCTCCTCTGGAATGCCCGCCACGATTGGTTGAATTATGTGTTCCAATGGAATCGCAGCGGTCTGCCTCGGGCGGGGTTTCACCCGGCCTATGCGGTCGAACTCATCGCGGGCACGGCATTGGCCCTGTCGCCGCTTGTCTTCGTGGCGATGGTTTGCGGCGTGTGGAGGGGCTTTCGCTTGTGGCGCACGGCCCGCGAGCCGCGGGTCCTCTTTCTCCTGTGCGCCGGGCTGCCGTTGGTCGCGTTTCTATTCGCCCTATCCTTCGGGGTTCAGATCAGTCTGCATTGGCCGGCGGGGGGCTATGGCGCGTTGCTCATCCTGGCGGTGGGGTTGATGGAGCGCGGCGAGCTGTTTGGCCCGCGTTTCAGGCGCGCGATGCTGGGGATGGCCGCGGCGATGACCCTCGCCCTGCACCTGGCCCCCTACCTGGTCATGAGCCTACCCGACGACTCCGGCGTTTCGTGGATCCCGGAAACACTCAAGATGTCGCGGGTGAAGAGCAAATTCGTCGGCTGGCGCGAGATCGGGGAGAAGGCCCGTTCCCTCCGCGACGAGATGAACGTCCAGACGCCGACGGTCATCATGGCGAAAACGAGGCACATGGCCGCGGTGCTCGCGTTCTACTCGCAATGCCCGACGAGCGTCTTTGCGGCCGAAGCCGACTCGGCCCACAACTTTGGCCTGTGGTTTCGCGAAGCCGGCGGCCTGCGGGGAGTCAACGCGGTCTTCATCATTCGAAAAGACGAGCCAAACCAGCGGCATTCCAGCCTGACGAAGAAATACGACAAATACATGCGGTTTCTCGGACCGCTCTTCCAACGGGCGCGCGCGGCGCCGTCGCTCGTGGTCGACGCCGACGGTTCGGTTCGGGAGTTCTGGGGCGCCGCGCCCGACCGCCCGCTGCTGTGCGAGTTCCTCATTTTCCGCTGCGTCGGGTTCAAGGGGGCCTTGGCTCCTTGACCGCTGGCCCGCTTTATGCAAAAAGGCTTTTCGTGCAGGCCAGAAGGGTTTGCAGGCAGTCGACTTTTCTGCTCGGAGGCCGACATCATGTCGAAACAGGGATCAAGGTTCCGGAGGCTGTGGCGGTGGGTGGGGATCGCGTTGTGCATGGCGGCGGCGGCGCCGTTGGCGACCGGGTGCTATGGGCGGTTTCAGTTGACCCGCGCCATCTATCGCTTCAACGGCGACGTCACGAATGACAAACTCGCCCGATCCATCCTGTTCTGGGTGTTTGTCATCATTCCCGTGTACCAAATCGCCGCCATCGGCGACGTGCTGATCTTCAACTTGATCGAGTTCTGGACCGGCGAAGAGTTGAAGATCTCGTCCTACCAGGGCAAGGATGGCTCCACGGTGGACTTGGCGTCAGCCCAGGGCGGCCAGGAAGCCGTCATGACCATCAAACGCGACGGGCGGGTCGTGGGGCAGGAGCGCTTCGTCCGCTTGGGCGACGGGCGCGTCGAGGCCCGCGACGCCGGCGGCCGGCTGGTTGGCACGGTGGAGAGAACGACCGACGACGGGCTGCGCCTCGTCAACGCCGACGGATCGACCGCCGAGACCATCCCGGCCGATTTTGTGCGTTCGTTCCTGGTGCGGAACTAGCGGGATTCGGGAAAGAGCGAGCGGTTCGGGGAAGAAGGCCCTGGACAGGGGCTTTCTTCCCTATTTGGATCGGAAGAGAAGAATATCGCGGCTCAGATTCCTCTGGATCTCTTTCCACCGGCCCATTTCCTCCCAGTCCGGCTTGCCGTAGTCCCGGACGTAATAGCCATACCTCTCCCCGACGATGGCGAGCCAGCGGTTGGGTCCGCCGGCCATGAATTCGCGGACGGCGTCGTGGCTGGATAGGATACGGGGCAGCGTGGCGCCATACAGGGTGTAGCGGTCGTCGATTCCGAGCAACGCCATCGGGGCCTCCGCGCCGCCCACTTGGGCGACGCGCTCGGCCACGCCGCGCGAGGTCGAATCGTCGTAACACAGCGGAAAATACAACTCGAAAAGGAGAACGTAGGCGGCAAACAAGGAGGCGCCGCACGCCCCCGCGGCCCGCCACTCCTTCCGCTTCCACGAGGCGGCCCACACCGCCGCCGCGCCGCCGGCCAGGGCAAGGAACAACCCCAGGCGGACGGACAGCGGAGGCGGCACGAACAGCGCCTTGCTCACGCCGTGCCGCACGAACAGCGCCCCCACTCCCGCTCCCGCCAGCAGCGCGCCGGCGCCCCACAGATGCCGGCGCAACGCCACACGGCCTTTCCCCGCCTTGTCCGAGAGCGCGGCGACGAAGAACCGCGCCGTCAGCAGGCAGGCCGCCGGGTACAGGGGGAGGATGTACTGGCCGCGCTTGCCCAGAGGAATGCTGAAGAACACCAGAGTGAACCCCACGACGCTCAGGAGGAACGCCGCGCGCCCGCCATCCTCGGGCCGCCGCCGAATTCTCCATGCGCGCCACAGCGCCGCCGGCAGCAGCAAGGACATGGGCAGCCCGTCGGTCAGGAGTTTTATGCTAAAATAATAGAAGGGTTGGTCATGCTCGCCAACGAGGTTGTAGATGACTCGCGGGCTGATCAGAAATTCACGATACTTCGGCCCGCCGAGCCACATCGCCGGCCCGAGCCAGGCCATGCAGATGACGCCCAGAAGCGCCAGTCCCGACGCCCAGCGATGGCGGCGCATGACGGACCAGTCGCGCCGCGCCGCCGCATACGTCAGCAGCGAGCCCAGCCAGACCGCCGCCCCGGGGCCTTTGGTCAGAACGGCCAGCGCCGCGAAGAACCAAGCGCCATATGCCCAGCGCGCCCCGGCCGGCGGCTGTCCCGGCTTGGGAAACAGAATGCGCGCGCTGGCCCAGAAGGAACCGAACAGGAAACCGCACATGGGCACGTCCAGCTTCACCCACCGGCCTTCCCAGAAGAAACGGAAACACAGCGCCAGCGCCGCCGTTCCCAGGAGCGCCTCGCGCGGCCCGTCGATCTGCCGCATGAACAGGTAAGAGAACGCCAGCGCCGCCAGCGCGAGGAAAAACAGGGGAACGCGCGCGGCGAAGGGGCTGATCCCGCCGAACACGCGAAAGGAAATGCCTTCGAGCCAGAAGAACAGCGGCGGCTTGTCCGGGTAGACTTTGCCGAGATTGTGCAACACGATCAGCCCCGAGCCGCGGCTGAGTTCCTTCGCCACTTGCGCGTAGCGCCGCTCGTCCTTTCCCTCGAACCCATTGCGGACCATGCCGGCGGAGTACAACACCGCCGCGGCCAGCGAGAGCGCCGCAACCCAGCGGGCTTCAAAGGAAAACGCGGAACGGCTAGGCATGAGGAAAAGGGGCATCCTGCGACGGGAAAAACGGCGCGGCGACCCGCTACCGGAGGAACCAGTCGGCCTTGAACACGAAGTGGGCGTTTTTCGTGTAGATCACGAAGCACGTCGACCCGTCGCCCACGGGGGTCACCCCGCGCACGTTTTGGAAATCCCCTCCCCAGATCGGCGCGCAGTCAAACGTCTCGGGATCGTTCCACCCGACGCGATAGACCTCGACGCGCGACTCGCTCCAGACGATGTAGCAGCCCGTCTGCTCCTCGAGTTTCACGCAGCCCCGGATGTCGTCCATGGGAAACGGGCCGCGCACCAGGCGCACTTCGAACGCCTTCACGCTGTCGGTGGATTCCGTCAACGAGGCGTCGAGCCGAATGGCGGAGACGGCCAGCGCGGCGCCCGCCGCCGCGGCGACCGCCACGATCAGAAACTGTTTGACGACGCGTGCGCGGCGCATGAAAACTCTCGCTTTCACCCCGAGGCGCGGGGACGCGGATGAAGGATACCCGCCGAACGGCGCGACGATTTCCGGGAACCCGAGCAAACGGATCTCCGCTGCGTTTATATGAGGCGGGAGACAGAAGCTGTCAAGGCTAAAGCCAGCATGCGCCCATGGCTCCTCGACCTCCTCGCCTGCCCGCTGGATTGCGCCGGCCCGCTGGCGCTCCACGTCCTGGAACGCGCGGCGGACGGCGAGGCGGTTTGCGCCCTGTTGCGCTGCCCGGAATGTGGAGTGGTGTACGCGGCTCTCGAAGGCGTGCCGCATCTGGTTCGGCCCGCGCTCCGACTGGCCGCGCGGGAACAGGGCGCCGTGCGAAGCGCCGGGGGAATCCCGCCGCAATGGCTCGAAGCTCTGGAGCGGACCTGGCGGGAGGCGGGCGCGCGCGAGCCGGCGGATGAGGTTTTGTTGGAAGAGGGACGCTACTGGAGCGCGTTTTTCCAGCTGTACTATGATCTGGACTCGCTGACGGTCTTCGACGCGCGTGTCAAAGGCGCCCACATGCCGTACCTGGGCCTTGGCGTGCGCGCCACCGATGAGCGCGACCGCCGGCGCCTGCATGACACGTGGCCCAATCCGCTGGGACGGCGCATCCTGCGGTTCTTCGAGGAGACTCGGGCCGCCGGCGCGGCGCTCTACCTGGATCTCGGCTGCGGCGGCGGACAGTTCGGACTGGAGGCCGCGTGGCGCGGGGCGCGAACCGTCGGCGTGGACGTGGCCGTCGGCGCGCTGGAGCTGGGCCGCCGGTATGCGTTGCGGAAACAGTTGAACGCTTCGTATGTGTACGCCGAGCCTGCCCGGCTCCCCTTTCGCGGCGGAGCGTTCGACGCGCTAACCGTCAAAGACGCGTTGCACCACCTGCCCGACGCCCGAGTTGCGGCGGCGGAGGCGGCGCGCGTCCTGAGGCCCGGCGCCCCGTTTCTGATGATCGAACACGCGGCCGAGAAGCCGCGCTGGGAATGGCTGGGGCGCAAGATTCTGGAGTGGCTGGGGCCGGCCATCGCCCGGCGCTATCCGCCCGAGGCCCCGCCGGCGATTCTGCAACGCCGCTCGCCTCGCGAGGGCGCGGGTCAAAGAGACTTGGAGCCGATTCTCGGAGACATCCTGGAAATCAAAGAGCGCCGGGGCGAGCTTCTGTTCGCCGACGAATTCGCGCTGCCGGTGTATTTCGCCACGGGGCGGCGGCGCTGGCCGGCGGAATGGATCAGCGCCGGCGTCTATGCGCTGGAGCGCCTGGCGTTGCAATGGGGGCGCCCGCGATTCCTGTATTTGCGCGGAACGACGCGGGGGAGCGCCGTCTGAAACCGCGCAGGCGGATTGTCAGTGGTGGCTTAGCGCGTGGTGGAGAGTTCGGTCATGTATTTCAGGGAAAAGCGATTTGGGCGACACTAAGGTTTGGTTTCGTAACCCCGCAGGGGGTTGAATATGAATAGCCGTGGGCGTCAGCCCACGGAACAGCGACCAACAACGAAACCGACCCTGAAGGGGTCGAACAACGCGTCAAACGGCCTGATTCGACCCCTCCAGGGTCGAGACATCGAGGGGGCGTTTCCGTGGGCTGGCGCCCACGGCTATTCATATCATTCCCCTTTGGGGAAGACGGGAATGCGTGACCGTATTTTGCAGTGGGTATGCTTAACAAAAATGCGCCCTCTTTCGTCGGGCATTGTGGTTTCCTGTTGACTCAGCGGAGGGCGCTTTCATAAAAGCAGGCGGGTAACGCTGTTCGCTTCCTGGCCTAATGAGCGCCCACGTTCGGGCGGAGAAGTCGCTGCATGTCTCTTTTCGCCAGAGCGCTCGCCTCGCCCTGGAGGGGCCGGCGCTCTCCTTCGCCCGTCGAAATCGTCTGCCTCGTTGGCGGGGTGTGTTTGGTTTTGTGGTACGGCTGGCTGGTCGATGATTGTTATGTGTATTTTCGCTATGTAGACAATTTCGTGATTTACCATCTCGGCCTGGTCAACAACCGGGGCGAGTTCGTCGAGGGGTTCAGCTCGCCGCTGTGGGCGGTTCTGTTGATCGTCCTGCGCGCCCTGCATCTCAATTACTGGATCATCACGCTCCTGGTGGGCGTCCTGTCTTACGTGGGATTCTGGGCGTTGGCGGTGCTCGTGAACCGCCGCCTGGCGCCCGCGGCGATGCGCCCCTCGTCGGCGCTGAGCATTCCGCTCATCTACCTTGCGTTCAACTACGGGGTGGCCAGCTATTTCACCTCCGGCGTCGAGTCGCCGCTGGTGATCCTCGCCGCCGCCGGTTATGCGGCGCTCGCCGTCCTGCCCGCCAGCGCCCCGTTGCAGATCCTGGTGGGCCTGTCTCCGATGATCCGCCATGAGCTGGCGGTTCCGTACGTGATCGTCCTCGTTTGGCTGTGGCGCAGGAGCCGGCGGGCGCCGGTCGCCGCGCTCGCCTCGTGCGCCCTGACCCTTGGCCCGTACCTCCTCTTTCGCATCTGGTATTACGCCGATTTCTTCCCCAACACCTTCTACTTGAAGGATGTCGTGCTGGCGGGCCAGGGCCTGAACTATCTCTACGACACGTTTATGCCCTATTTCACCGTGCCGTTCCTGGCCGCCTTCGCGCTCCTGTATCGCCGTTTGCGCGCCTCGCATTCGCCCCAGGACCTGGGCCGCGAGGCGCGCGTGGTGATGTGGGGCGCCGCCGCGCCCGTCATCCTGTACGTGGTGAAAATCGGCGGGGACCCGCGCCATCTGCGGTATCTCCTCTTCCCGTTCTGCCTGCTCGCCTTCTCCACCGCGGGTCTGGCCGAGCATGCCGCGGCCGGATTGCTGGACAGCCACCGGAAAGCGCTGGCGGCCGGCTGCCTGGTCTTGGCCGCCTGTGTGGCCCTGTGTTTTCCGCGCCAGCTCCAGCAGCACCCGATCTTCCGATCGGCGTTCGGATACTCTCACCGCGCCTTCCTGGGAGTCCACGATGCGGCCTGGCACAGGCTGAACCCGTCCGTCACGCCGCCCCTGTTCGGCGTCGGCGCCTCCCTCTCCTATCGAGCGGCCAGAGACCGGTACGAGACCGACAATGGGAAGACCATCGCTTATGGCTCTTGGTGCACCGAGATCTACCTCCATCCCAAGCGCCCGAACATCCATTCCTTGGGCCTGACCGAGCCCTTCCTGGCCCGAACCGTGATGCGCTCCGACCGCCCGGCGCATAAGGTGGGGCTGGCGCCGATGGCGAAGGACATCGCCGCCATCCGCCAGACGTACGGGTTTCAGACGGGGGCGTTCAAATCGGCGCTGAAGCGCAGCCCGGTCGACTGGATTCGCTCGAACCTGTCGAGCATCGAACTGATCGAGGACAAGGTGTTCAACAAGCATCACTTCTTACACAACTTCAGGCTGGCCCTCCGGACCATGTTCATAAAAATCGTGCCCGGCGAGCCAGCCGCCCCCGCGGCAGGCGCGGAGCCCCCGGCCCCGCCCAATGCCGCCAAGGGAAAGCCCTGAGCGGCGCCTTCCGGGGTGTGGGAGGTCGCGCAACTCTGTCGCCGCCAGGGACGTGAGCGCAGCGCGAACGTTCCCCCCCGCGATGATGCCGGCGAGATCCGCCGCTTCGTTGCGCCGCGGTTCCTCAGAATAACCCAGATTTCCTCTTGACAGATTGAATGGGGTTTGTCAAAATCCGCCATAATCGGATTAGTGCTTCTGCGCAATGGAAGCGCTTGACGGCCGTTCCCTGCGCTCAACAAGGGGCCGGCAAGGCGTCGGCACGGCGCCGTCACTATCGCAAGGAGGCGAAGTATGATGGGCAATCCCGAGAAGTGTCGAACTGTATCTTGCATGCTCTGGGCCATCCCAGTGTGGCTGGCGGTGTTCGCTCTTGTTTCCCCGGCGCGCGCCCTGTCGGCAGACACCAGCTTCCAGTATGAGGGGCTGCTGACCGACGGCTGGGCCTACGCCAACGGCGCGTATGACTTCGTGATCACGATTTACGGCACGAGCGATGCGGTCTCGCCTCTCGTCGCCCCGATCGCCCTGGAGGATGTTCCCGTGACGAATGGGCGATTCACGCTGGCTCTTGACTTTGGCATGGACTTCACGTCGCTGTGGGGGTGGGCGGAAATCCAGATTCGCCGCGGCGCGGAAACGGGCGCGTACACGGTCTTGTCTCCGCGTCAATACCTGGGGCCGGCGCCCTGCGCCGGGAACGCCCCATTCGTCCTGTATGACGGGCAGATTGCGCAACCGAGGTCCGTGACGCTCGAATCCGGGGCGTTCGCCGTCATCGCCGGCGGGGAAAACAACTCGGCCGACGGCGACCACGCGGTGGTCGGCGGCGGGAAGGACAACTCGTCCAGCGGCGCCTTCTCGATGACGGCCGGCGGCCAGACCAACGTGGCCAGCGGCGATTTCTCCACCATCGGCGGGGGCGACAACAACGTGGCCAGCGGCCTGGAATCGACGGTCGCCGGCGGGCGGTACAACAGCGCCACGGGCGAGAAGTCCACGGTCGGCGGCGGACGCTGGAATTCGGCCACCGAACTCGACGCCACGGTCGCCGGCGGGCGCGGCAACAACGCGATCTGGTGCGACACCTTCATCGGCGGCGGGCGCTTCAACACTGCAACCGCGTCCGCGGCGTCCATCGTCGGCGGCGCCAACAACACGGCCACCGGACTGAACTCCTCCATCGGCGGCGGCGAGTCGAATCTGGCCTCCGGCGAATACTCCACGGTCGGCGGCGGCGACCTCAACATCTCCACCGCCTCGGAATCGACGGTGGCCGGCGGCTCCAAGAACCGGGCCACTGAAATCCGCAGCTTCGTCGGAGGCGGCGCCAACAACTATTCGCACGCCGATTCCTCCACCATCTCCGGCGGCAGCTGGAACAACGCCTTTGGCGTGAATAGCGTGATCGGGGGCGGGTTCAACAACATCTCCTGCCAGCCCTATTCCGCGGTGGGCGGCGGCCATAGCAACGACGCCAACGGCCCGTATTCCGCGATCCCCGGCGGCCGCTTGAACAAAGCCCTGGGATGGACCTCCTTCGCCGGCGGGCGGCAGGCCAAGGCGTTGAACAATGGCTCGTTCGTGTGGGCCGACAACCTCGGCATCGATCTCATCTCCGAGCGCAACAACCAGTTCCTCGTGCGCGCCTCGGGCGGCGTGAAGTTCGAGACCAACTCCGCCGGGACCTCCGGCGTGGAGCTTTTGCCCGGATCGGGCACGTGGACGCAATTCAGCGACCGCAACGCCAAGGAGCATTTCACCGAGGTCGACAAGCGCCAGATGCTGGAGAAGGTCGCCGCGCTCCCGATTCAGTCTTGGAATTACAGGTCGCAGGACGCCTCGATTCGCCACATCGGCCCGATGGCCCAGGATTGGAGCCAGGCGTTCCGGGTCGGCGGCAAGCCTACCGGCATCGACTCCGTCGACGCCGACGGCGTGGCGCTGGCCGCGATTCAAGGCCTGTACCAGGTCGTGCAGGAAAAAGACGCGAAAATCCAGGCCCTCGAACAGCGGATCGAGAATCTGGAAAAGCAGACGAAGTAAACCCCAGCCTCTTCCGAGGCTTCGAAATCGCCAGCCGGCGCGGCTTCTTCGCGGGAGCCGCGCCGCTTCTTTTGTCAGAACCGAAGAAGCGCCGAGCGAGTCGCCGCCCTCTCGTTTCGGAGCAGCCGGTCATGGCCCTAACTTAGAGCTCCCAAGAGTCTTACAGGTCCAATAGGTCATATGGGTCTTGGCCCGCGGCCTGGTTGCTTCCCCTCTCCGCCGCCGCGGCCGGGTCGGCGAGGGAGTCCAATTCCGCGCCCAGGAACCGGTCCAGCGCGTCGACCACCCGCGGGTCGAATTGCTTGCCGGCGCTTTCGCGGCATCGGCTCAGCGCTTCGTGGAACGAAAGCGGCTTGTTGTACGGGCGTTGTGTCGTCATCGCGTCGAAGGCGTCGGCCACCGTCAGAATGCGCGCTTCCAGCGGAATCTGCTCGCCCTTCAAGCCGTCGGGGTAGCCCGCGCCGTCAAAGCGCTCGTGGTGGGCGCGAATGATCGGCAGCGCGTCGCGCAGGTATTCGATGGGCGTGAGAATCCTCACCCCCGCCAGAACGTGGTTTTGAATGCGCTGGAATTCCGTATCGGACAGCCGGCCGGCCTTGCCCAGCAGCGAGTCGTTGATGCCGATCTTGCCGATGTCGTGCAGCTGCGCCGCCGTTTCCAGGCGCTTCAACTGCTCCTGGCCGAGACCGGCCTGCGCGCCGATGCCCAGGGCGTAATGGCAGGTCCGCTCGGTGTGGCCGTGCGTATGCGGGTCGCGCGACTCCAAGGTGTTGCCCAAGGCGACGACGGCCTGGTGATAGGCCCTCTGCACGTTTTCGTAGAGCTCGGCGTTGTGCAGGGCGACCGCCACCTGTCCCGCGAACGCCGAGATCAGGTTCAGATCGTCGGCGTCGAAACAGGAGCGTTTGCGCCGGTTGTCCAAGTACAGCGCGCCGACGACCTCGCCCCGGCGCGCCAGCGGGGCGCACAGCGCCGAACGCACACGCTGCAAGACGATGCTTTCCGACGCCTGGAACCGCGTATCCGCCGCGGCGTCGGCGACCAGCAGGCCGACCCGCTCCTGCTCGGCCCGCCGCAGGATCGACGCGCTGATGGCGAAGGCGTCAAGCGCGACGCCTTCGCGAGCGCGGATCGCCAGCGTCGTATAGTCCCCGTTGGCCTCCCGGCGCAGCAGGCAGAACCGCTCGACGTCGCGAAAGGTCTGGAAAATCGTGCGCTCCAACAGCGCCACGAGGTCGTCCCGCACGTGGACTTCGGTCAGTTCGCGCGTCAGCTGAAAGAGCGTTCTCAGGCTTCTCAGTCGCTTCTGAACCCGGCCGGCTTCCGTTTCGTCGGGCGGGGGCGGCGCCGGGGCGGCCGCGGCGGCGGCCGGAGCGGCCTTCGGCGCGCCCAGATTGTCGCAGGCCTCGTCAATCGGCACGGCCAGACGGACACTTGGTTGGCCGAGGTCCCAGTCGACCCCCTGCGGAGGGCCGCCGTCTTCCAGCAAGACGAACTCCGCGTCGCCGAGCGTCAGGCGGTCGCCCGGGCCGATTAGTTGAGTGGAGGCTTCCGAGAAGTTGACGCGCGATCCGTTCCGAGACTGCAAATCGCGTAAGAGCGAATGGCCGCCTTCCTCGACGATCTCGGCATGAAAGCGCGAAATCCGCGGGTCCGCCAGCGGGATGTCGCACGCGGCATCGCGCCCGATCAGCGTCTTCGGCGTTCGGATGGCCCATTCGCGGCCCTGCAACGGCCCGCTTAGGCAGCGGATTCGCATCGCCGTCCCTGACGAGGCGGAATGGAGGACGGGCCGAACGCGCGTCCACGGCCCCCTGGCCCCCCGGCCTTCCGTGGCCCGGCGCCCGCCCTGGCTTCGGGCAAAAAACGCCCCTGTTTCGCTATCGGAAGACAGAAAGGGGAACTTGAGCGGCGCAGAGGCATTTCCCCCGCTGCGCCCCGCAATGTGGAAGGGCGGTTTTCGTGCTCGTGCTCGTCAGTTGAAGGCGCCGGGACAACCGAGCGCGAGCACTGCCGCGCGGAAAGGACTTACGAATCAGGCTCAAAGAAACCTTGGCAGGAAAACGAGATTTCAAGCGTTGGCAGAGCGGAGCGCAAACCCCCCGCCCCCTCCGTCGCGGAAAACCGGACGTCAACAAGCGCGCCCAGACGGCTGCGTCCGGTCCTATCGGCGAGTCCGGGTTAGTTGGCGGTCGAACGCCTTGCCCGCGGGCGCGTTCACGCGGGCCACATTGACGGCCTTGTCGCCTTTGGGGCCGCCGATGACGTCAAACAAGACGGTTTCGCCTTTGGCCAGCGTGCGGTAGCCTTCGCCCACAATGTCGGCATAGTGAACGAAGACATCCTTGCCGCCGTCTCGTTCGATGAACCCCCAGCCCTTCTTGTCGTGGAAGAACTTCACCTTGCCTTCAGCCATGCGCCCCGCCAGCACCGAGAAATCTGACGCCCCAACGTCCGAACGCGCTCCGGACGCCTACGGCGTAAAGCGCTCGCCCCGAGCGCGCCGCGACGCTGGAAGGTCTCAAGCGAAACCCTCCAGCGAGTTACGACCACCGCCGCAAATCGACAAGACGGCTCGCACCCCGTGGAGAGCCGGCGGGCCTGCACGCGCAACCGCACGCGGCGCCGACGCCCACAAACGCTCGCCTTGTTGCCGAAGACCCGCCTCCGCGGGCGGAAATCCATGCCAGTGAATGCTGTTTAACATCTTCCTAATCACATAGCAGTCTAATGTCAAGCAAAAATGATTCGGCGCCCCGATTTTCAAGGCCAGAGCGAACAGCGCCCAGGCGCCCTCCCTCCCTGTTTTCAGTGGATGGTTGGCGGGAAAACGGGAAGAATCCCGGGGCAGCGCCATTTGCGGCGTGGGCTTTCCATCCCGCGCTCTCACCGCGATCAGGCACAGATCAGAGTTGCTCCGGCGAAAGAGTCTGGAGGTCGCGCGCGCCATGCCCTCTCCATCGTCCAACGAGGAAATCCGTCTTCATCCCGCCGCGCCGTCGCGGGCGCGTCGGCTGGCCGGGCCGCTCGCGGACCTGCTGTTTCCGCCGTTTTGTCTGTTGTGCCACGAGCGGCTGGGCGAGGATGATCAGACGATCTGCCTGGCGTGCCGCGACTCGTTTCAGCCGCCGCTCGAGCCGATCTGCGCGATTTGTGGGGCGCCGTGGGGAGGCGAGGCGAAGAGACGCGGATGCGAACGCTGTCCGCCGCGGCCGGTCCATTTCGATTCGGCGCGATCGGCCGCGCTGTACGCCGGGCCGGCGGCCGAGGCGGTGAAAACCCTGAAATTCCGCGGGCGCGTGGAGATGGCGCCGGTGTTGGCGCGCCGAATGGCCCCGCTGGCGGCCAGGCATCTGGCCGAGGCCGGGCCGGTGGATTGGATCGTGCCGGTGCCGCTGCATGTCCTGCGCCGGTTGCGCCGCGGATTCAACCAGGCGGCCTTGATCTCGCGCGAACTGAGCCGGCTGCTGGGGGTCCCGACGCTGGAGGGCGCCTTGGCGCGGGTCCGGCGCACCCGCCAGCAGACCCTACTCGACCCCCGGGAGCGCCGGGCGAACGTGGAACGCGCCTTTGCCGTCGTCGATCCCGCGCCGCTGCGGGGCCGGCGGATTCTTCTGATCGACGACGTGTTCACCACCGGCGCCACGTGCAATACCTGCGCCCGCGTGTTAAAGGAGGCCGGCGCCGAAGCGGCGCACGTCTTCACCTTCGCCCGGGCGGTGTAGTGGCGCAGGCTTTCCAGCCTGCGCTCTTGGGCGTATCGCGGTGATTTGAATATGGCGCTCCTTTGGCTTTCCGCAATGATGGGCGCGGCGTTCGCTCAGAAGACGGTGAGCGACCCGAATTACTTTCTGTATTTCGCCGTCTGGGATTCCGCCGCCAACGACATCATCCGCAGCACCATCCAGCGGATCCGGATGCCGTATCCCGACTACGACAAGGTGAAGCAAGGGTTCATTGACGAATTCGTCAAGCAACTGCAGGCGGCCGAGAGCGGCGGCCTCGCCGCGCCCGGCGCCGCTCCGGCTGCGGTCCGCCCCGCCGCCCCGGCGCCCGGCGCCCCCGCCGCCGCCGGACAGGGCGGCGCCAAGATCGACATCCATCTGTCGCTCGACCCGAAAACGCCTCCGGGCCAAGCC
>JAPLSS010000895.1 GCA_026398515.1 Candidatus Sumerlaeota bacterium
GGAGGACAGTATCCGCAGGGCGATCCGATGCACTGGCAGGCCACCGTGCCGCACGGGGTCCAGCTCCCCCCGGGGGTGCAAGCCAAGGACGGGCGCGCTGGGTCCAGCGGCGGAACCGGGCCGCGCAGGAAGAGCCAGCCCACGGCGATCAGACTGACCCCGAAGAGCGCGGCGAACACCGCCAACCCTCCGGGACGCCCGGGAGCGCCGGTTTTTTTGGCATTGGTCCGTGGGGATGGATCAAGCATGGGGCATCGTCCCCTTTCCAAGGCATCTTCTGGGCGCGTCAGGCCTCAGAGCTGGGCGGAGCAGATCGTGGCGGCGCACGTGCAGTTGGGGGCGCCGCACTGGCAGCTGGTCGCCCCGCCGCAGGGGTCCGTCCCGCCGCACGTCGCTGAACAGGAGCAACTGCCCCCGGCGCACTGGCAGGACCGCGCTCCGCCGCAGGGGTTTCCCCCGCCGCACGCCGGCGCAGTCAGGGCCCCCGCATGGGCACTCCGCCGAGCATTCCTCGCAATCCTCCCCCGGGCAGCCGTCCAGGCCGCAGGTGCACGCGGGAGTGCACGCGGCGGCGCGCCGGACCGGGTCCCATTGCGGCAAAAGCCCGCGCGCGCACAGCCACCCCGCCAGAAGCAGACCCGCGCCGGCAACCATCCACGCCGCCGCCCGCCGCCTCGACCGGGAATCTCGCCCGCGCGGGAGATGGACACGTTCCTCGTTCATGGCAAGCGCCTTTCCGTTGAACTCGGCCTCCGGCTCCATCCTCCAGGGACAGGTTCGATCGGCCGAATCGGTCGCCTTACATATCCCTGATCGGGCCGCCTTGTTTGCTCACCTTCCAGATGTCGCCCGCGCTCGTCGTGCCGTTCGTCGGGTCGTACTCGGCGGGGTAGTAGTAGCGCATCCCGCACATCCAGGTCTTCTCGTCGAACTGGTCCTTGGTGTCGGGGCCCACGCTGACGGTGATGAAACTCCTCATCATAATGCAGTGGGCGTATTGATAATGCTCGTTGGCCAACGTGTCGTCGACGCAGAACGGATCGTGCAGCGCGCTGCTGACATAAGCGATGGGCGTCGTCAGCGCCGTCTGCCACCAGCGGCCCGGCGGCAATTTTGAAGTTCGCTGCGGATAGGTGTTGTTGTCCACGCAGTAGCATTCCAGAGCCGTGTGCAGGGCGTGAAAGTCGCTGGCCACGCGCGAGACCTTGGCCCGCGTCTGCGCCTCCAGGAAGTTAGGAACGGCGATGGCGGCCAGGATGGCGATGATGCCCACGACGATCAACAATTCGATGAGCGTGAAAGCGCGGTTTCGGTTCATGGCTGTCCAGGGTCCTTTCGATGGGAGGAAGCGGACAAAGCCTCCAGAAGAGGTCCGGTCGGGCCGACCGAACCTACTGGGCCGGCGTCGCCGCTTCGTCAGACTCCTCCTCCAGTGGCAGAGCGAACGTCTTGTAGTATGTGGGCGAACTGCCCTGAGGCCCTGCGATCGCGGGCGGCGCCTCCTTCGTCGCTTTCTTGCGTCCTCCCGCCTTCGGGAGCTGAGAGGCGTCGCTGACTGTCAGACCGGCGGCCTCCATGGCGTCGTTGGCGGGGCTGCGCACCTCGGGCGGGGTTTCCTTCAAGTCCGGCTGTTTCTGCTCCAAAACCGCGACCTTGCGCGCTGGCCGAAGGGTGAACGCCAGATCGTATTGGCGGTCGCGGATGTCGCGCCAATACAGGTATTCCAAAGCCATATCGCCGCGTTGGCGCGCATGGGCGGCGAGTTTCTCAAAACACCAATTCACTTCCTCCGCCCGGCACTTGCCCGTGGCCAGCAGGGCCGTCAAGTCGGCGTCGATGTCGTCGTTGGACGCCAATCCCAGGCTCTCCCGGCATTGGTTCCAGAACAGGCGGGCTTCCACCGCCGGTCGGTAGATCGGAAAGGCCGGGTCGTCTTTGTGGTCGAGGATTGGGGCGCTCAGTTCCAGGCACTTCCGCGCATCGCCCAGAAAAAACTCGCCCACCGCCACCGAAAGGCGCATGCGCAGCCAACGGGCCAATTCTTCGCTCGTTGACGGCGTAGGACACTGCGACAGATACGCCTCGCCCGCGGCGACCGCCTCCCGGTACCGGGCCTTGGCCAAGTCCGGACGCTTGACTTTGTTCAGCGCTCCCGCGCTTTGCATGTGCAGTCGCGTCAATGCAAAGAGACGAGTCGAGACGGCCGAGGGATCCCGCGCCCCGGTCACCAAACCGAGAAACTCGTCTCCGATCCGATTGGGAGCCTTCCTGGTGGCGACGGAGGCCTGCACCGCCAGTTCCTGTGCCGCCAGCTCATCGTCGCTGATGGACAGAACGTCGCGCAGGAGTGTCAACGCTTTGAAGGCCGTCGCCTTCGCGCTCGGCTTGCCCGTCTGGATTTGCGCGAGCAAGACGGTCCTGGCCTCGTCCGCCTTGCCCTGCGTCAGGAGCCCTTCCGCGTAAAACGCGCACGCATGTCCTGCTTTGCCAAATGAGGCATAGGCGCCTCCGGGTAAGAACCGTTCAAGGTGCTCCATCGCCAGAGAGGCCTTCGCCTGCGCGTCGGCGGGCGTGAAGCCTTCTCGCGCGTACGCCAGCCACAACGCCCGCCCCATGTCGAACTCCATCTGCGGCAAAGCCTTGGAGTTGGGGATCTGTTCTCGCATTGTGCGAATGGCCGTTTCAGCGTCCACGATGGAATGATCCTGACGGGCGGCGCGATCGAATATCTGGCGCAAGGAGTTCTCGTCCAGCGGTTCTGCGGCGCGGGCCGATGCCCCGGCCGCAAGAAGAAACAAGGCGAACACGCCAACAGCCGGTTGAATGCTGGTCAATCGCATCTCCATACACCTCCGCGTGAAGGCAATGCGGCCTTCTACCCGCGCACGGGTCCAAGGCGTTCATCATGAAAACGTCAACAGAAACAGCGTTTGCTTCGACAACGAACCGACTGAGCGACAAAAGACAGATGCAATGAACGACGACAGAAACGTCAACGCCCGACATCTGAGATGACAGCTGGGGACGCCATCCGCGTCCCGATTCCCCGAACAGCTGATACGAAGGAAACCAAACTCTAGAATTTTGACTCGTGGCGAGGATTGAAAATCAAGGCCGGGGGGATGTCAAAAACTTTTTTCACTTTTTTCTTTTTTTACGGACCCTCCGCGAGGCCATCTAATGTTGCTGGTTTCGATCGCGGTTCTCCGCCATCACCCGAAAAATGAGAACCTGCGCCACTTCAGCGCCTTAGGAACTCGTCGGTTTCTGCTACGGCGCGCTCCCAGGAGAACTCTCTCTCCGCCGCCTCGCGCGCGGCGTGGGAGCGCGATTGCCAGTCGGTGGGGGAGAGGCGAAGCGCCTGGAGCACCGAGTCGGCGTACGCTTCGGCGGCGGGCGGAGGGGCGAAGCCGACGTGGGGGTGGGATTGCAGGATGCGGCCGACTTCGCCGACCGCGCAGGCGACGACGGGGCGGCCGGCGGCGAGGCAGTCCATGAGTTTCTGCGGGCAGCGCGCGCGGTTGTGAGGCGTGTCGGGCAGCGGGACGAGGCAGGCGTCGCCCGCGGCGAGGATGAGCGGGACGCGCTCCCACAAGACGCGGCCGAGGGCGATAAGGCGGTTTGCATAGCGCGGCGCGCGCGAACGCGGGTCGGTGAAGGGCGGGCCGGTGAAGAGCAACTTGACGCGCGCGTCCTGGGCGAACACGCCTTCCAGGGCATCCCACAGGAACTGCTCGTCGGGATGATAGTTGGCGACGTAGGAGAGAATCGGGGCGTCGATTGGAAGCCCCAATGCGGCTCGCGCTTCTTCGCGAGGGCGCGGCTTGAACATCTCCAGATCCGCGCCGCTGCGGATCAATCGCAATCGCTCCGGCGCCACGCCATACGAGATCGCCTTGTCGAAGAGCGTCTGGCTGATGACGGTGACCTTCTCGGCGCGCAGGACAATCGCGCGCTCGGTCTTTGTCTCATGCCGCTCGGCCCAGCGCTGAATGGCCCATTTCCACCGCATCGGCCGCGGCAGGCCGCGTCGCAGGGACTCGCGCCGCGGAAAGACGCCTCCGCCGAAGTCGTCGCACCAATCGACGGCCAGCCGCGCCCCGCGCCATCGGACGGCCCAGCGCGCCGGCGTGTAGCAGTTGGGCGCGTGGGCGAAGGCATAGACCCAATCGAACCGCTCGCGCAGGACGAGGCGCAGGCGTTCGAGAATGCCCAGCGGCCCCCAGCCGTCGTCCTTCTCCAGGCCCGGCCACGTCCAGTTCGGCGTCTCGATCACGCGCACGCCGTCTTCTTCCTTGACGGTGGCGCGGTAATAGCGCCGTGGCGAGACGGTGACGAACGACGTCTCCCAGCCGCGCCGGGCCAGGCCGCGCGCCAACGGCCACGCGCGAAAATACGTCCCCTGTTCGCGCAAGGTATGGTTGAGGACGAGCAGAC
Source organism: Candidatus Sumerlaeota bacterium (assembly GCA_026398515.1). GTDB lineage: Bacteria > Sumerlaeota > Sumerlaeia > JAPLSS01 > JAPLSS01 > JAPLSS01. Next base: position 4,438 of record JAPLSS010000895.1, read on the forward strand.
GCATGCGGGATTGTGGATTGCCGATGGCCGAATGTCGATGGCCGATTGAGCGACACGACTGGCGCTCCGGCATCTCCGAATAACTAAATAGTATGTTGCAATTACCCTCGCATCGGCATGTCGTACAGCCGGAGCGCGCGGTCACGGCCCGGCAAAGCCGGGCGCCGCCGCATAGACGCCCCGGAACAGGATGTTGCGGTCCTGTTTCAGGTCGGGGTCGTTGAAGTCGTTGACGAAGACGACCGTGATACGTTGGAAGGGTTTCCCATCGCGCCGCGCCAGAAACTCGGGGAAGGGCCGCGGGAAATGCAGATAATGAATGGACAACTCGTCGTCCAGTTTCACGAAGATCAGCGGATAGACGCCCAACACGGGGGTTCCCTGGGCCAGGAGCCAAACGGATTCCCCCGGCTCCGGCAGTCGCGCCTCACACGCGCCGTTGCTGACCCACATTCCGTCCGGCAGTTGTTTCCCGTTGCGAGAGAAATCGGTGGGGCCCAGGAGCGGCTTGGCGTCGCTTAACGGCGGCGGGGGAGCGGTCTTCGCGGCCTTGGGGTCCGGCGCCTGCGTTCGGTAATAGCGGAGAAACGCCGCGCGCGGGTCGTCGGGCCGTTGAGCGGCGATGTCCCGGTAGGGCGCGGGGGCCACGCGCAGCCGGTCGAGCCGGAAGTCCCGCTCCAGTTGCCACAAGCGAAACAGCGAGGCCTGGTCCCCGCTCAAACCGGGAAACGGCAGGGTCCCGGACGTCTCCCATTCCGCGTAGGCGACGTAGCGCATTCCGGCAGGGCTTTTCAGGTCTTTCTCCACGGGATTTCCGGCTTTGCTGAGTTCGGTCAGGATCGCCCCGACCCGGTCCGTCTCGCCGTAATCGACGAGCAGGCGGCCCAGCGCGAAGAAGTCGTCCCATCGCCCGGCCAGCGCACACACGCGCGCGAATCCCTCCAGCGGCGGAATCTCTTCCTGCAAGGGACGTTGTTCCAACAAACGGACGAAATAATCGAACCCCGCCGGCGGACCGTTCGTTCGCGCCTCCAGCAACCCGCGAAGCTCATAGACGACCGAATTGTTGTTCTTGTGGGCGATTTGCTGATCCAGATATCGCCGCACTTCCTTCAGCCGCGTTCCGCGTTCAATGAACTGGCGGGCGGCGCTCATGTTGATCGTGTCCAGCCAGGAGGGCTTGAACAGGGATCGCGCCAAGAGCGGAATGGCCGCCGCGCCGAAGCCGAACACAGCCGTCAGCGCCGCCGCCGCCAACGCGCAGCGCGAGGCCCGTCCTTTGAGGAACGGGATGCGGGACAGCCATTCGCTCAACCGCGGCACTGCGTCGCCTCCACGGGTTCAATCCACTTTCACGGCGGGCCGGGCGGTGATCCGCCCCTTCTCCAATTCGCGGGTGGCGTTATCATGTTGGAGCAGCCATTCGCTCCAGTCGATCTTCTGATAGAGTTCCTCGGGCAGGGTTTCGCTCTTTCCGCGCAGGACAAAGCGATGGAAATCGTGCATCTCGCGCCGAAAGTGGTTCGTCATCTCCGCCGCCTGGCCCAGGACATAGTCAATCTCCGCGGAGGCGTAGTAGCAGTTGATGTACTGGCGCGCGTAGTCCTCGGCCCAGTCCGGCCTGCCCAGCTGGATGCTCAAGTAGGCCAACCGATAGAGAGTATCCTTGTCGTTGGGCTGGCATAGGGCGGCCTTCGCAAACACTTCGTACGCCTTCCTAAGACATTCCTCGCCGATCATCCGGTTGCCGGAGCGCAATGAATCCAAGCCAAAACGGTAATACGCCGACCCGAGCTGTTTGACCAATTCCAGGTTGAAGCGCAATCGCAGGGCGCGCTGGGTGAACGCGACGGCCGGCTCCCACTCCTGGCGGTCCAAATGCGCCCGCCCCTGCGCGGCAAACGCGGCGCCGTGCCAGGGATTCAACGTCTCGGCCAGGAACAGCTCAGCCAGCTGCGCGTTCGAGGCGTCCGGGAGGGAGAGGGCCGCCTGAAAGTGCGATTCCGCCGCGACCGAGCGCCCGACGTAGGCCCCGGCGACCGCCCACAGAGCTAGCAGGGGAAGGTGAGCGAATTGTTTCCGCATTTGCGCGAAACGCCTTTGCGGCCCTTGCGCGGCATCGCCCGACGCCGCATCCGAGGCCGGACATGGAATTATTAGCGCAGGGCTTCGGCGCTTGTAAACAGGGGAAAGCGGGATAGGGCGCGGCGGCTGGAGAAGCGCGGCGATGAATACGACCTATAGGGCCTATCGGACTTATGCATGGCGTCGCAAATAACGCAGCATTCGCAGCCGCCTCCCCGATCGGCGAGGCGGCGCGTCACAAGAGACATCGCCCCACGGGGCCGTCGTCTCCCCGCAGGGGAGATACATGAATAGCCGTGGGTGAAACCCACGGAAACGGCGCTCCCCATTCTCTCGACCCTGACGGGGTCGCACGGTTGGCGCCGTGCCTCGTTCGACCCCGGTGTGCCAGATGGCAATATCTCCAGGGTCGAATTCCCGTTAGGCGCCCTTCCGTGGGCTGGCGCCCACGGCTATTCACATTCGACCCCCTTCGGGGTCCCAGAGACCTGCAATCCAAAGGCGGGTTCAGCGCTCGCCAAATATCCTTCGTTACTTATGTCGCCATGTATATACGACCTGCTGTGGGGTCAGGGGCGCCAT
>JAPLSS010000026.1 GCA_026398515.1 Candidatus Sumerlaeota bacterium
CCCGCCTTCAGGCGGAATCCGGCGAAACGAACTCGGGCAGTCTGCCGACGATTCCGCCTGAAGGCGGGACTCCATACTCCCGCGCCCCGAGTCGCGAGCGGGGCGACTTTCCGATCTGGGCGGCGCTCTTGCTGTTCGCCGCCGCCATTTCCGGATTCTCTCTTGTGTCGCACCTTTTGGTTCCCGGGTTTCCCGTGTGGATCATCCTGGTGTTTGGGTTCCTATGGACGCCTCTTCATTCGTACATCTCGGGACGGCTGATCGGCCTGACCGGCTCCGGCCTGGCCACCCCGTACCTGAAAGAGACCGCGTTCATCACCAGCGGCTACAAAGGATTGGACATCTGGTTCGCGCCCATTCCGTTGTTCGATTTCGGCGGGGCGACCATGCGCTTCCGCGAATTGGAGCTGACCCGGACCAAGTTCACCTCGATCCTGAAGGCCGAGCTTCTCATGTTGCCCATCGCCTTGGTTTGCAGTTTCCTGTTCTGGTGGTTCTTTTGGAAACTCAACCAGATCCCCTCGGACACGTTTCCGTTTGCGGCCCGCCTTTGGCCGATCGCCGCCCGGCAGTCGTACCTTATCTTCACCGCCAACACCAGCCAGTCGCCCCTCCTGCTTCAGGCGCTCAATCCGCGGATCATCCTCGGCGCGTTGGGCGCGGGCCTCGCGGTCTACGCGGGGCTGGGCTGGGTCGGACTTCCGGTCACGTTCTTTTATGGGATGGTCGGCGGCCTGGGCGCGCCGCTTCACGGCGGCCTGGCCTTGCTCATTGGCGCTCTGGCCGGGCGCCATTATTTCCAGCGCCGATTCGGGCGGGAGAACTGGTCGCGCTATCTGCCGGTGCTCGCGGCCGGCTTTTCCTGCGGGATGGGCTTGGCGGGGATGGTCGGCGTGGCGTTGTCGCTGATTGCGAATTGCGCGCGGGAGTTGCCGTTCTGACATGAACCCTCGATGCCCGGAAATCACGGGGCCTCGCGACGGCGGCGGCGCCGCCCGGCGGGGAAGGCCGATTCTCAGTTGGCGGCGCACGTTGCGCATGTCGTGGGCCAACGTGCGCAATCGACTCGGGCGGTCGTTCCTCACCTTTCTCGGCATCGCCGTGGTGTCGGCCTTCTTCATGTCGTCGTTCTGCTACCAGCGGATGGTCGACGCGATCGCCGTTGGCGCCGACGTTCACGCCCGCGCCGCTCTGGAGCGCGCCGGGGTTTTCGCCCACGATCCGGAGTCGGCGCAACGCCAACGCGATCGGCGCGTCTGGCTGATGGCCTTGTCGGTGGCGGTCTGCGCCACCGGGATCGCCAACACGATTCTGATGAGCGTGACCGAGCGAGTCCGCGAGATCGGCGCCCTGAAATGCCTGGGGGCGCTGGACGGATTCATCGTTCGTCTGTTCCTGATCGAGAATCTGTTTCTGGGCGCCTTGGGCAGCGCCGTGGGCGCCTTGTTCGGCTATATTCTGGCCATTCTCCAGGTTGGGTTCACGCTCGAATTCGGCTTGATCAGCGCGGGGAGCTGCCTGCGCTGCCTCGCCGCCGGCGGCCCCATCGCCGTGGGCGCGGGAACGGCGTTGACCGTGGCGGCGGCCATTTATCCGACTTACGTCGCGGCCAAGATGAAACCGGTCGACGCCATGCGATCCGAGGTCTAACCGCTCATGGCCCGAAGAGAAATGGTTCGCACGCAGGAGGTGGTCAAGACCTACCGCATGGGGGCCGAGACCATCTTCGCCCTGAACGGCGTCAGCCTGACCGTCTACGCCGGCGAATACGTCAGCATCATGGGGCCGTCGGGGTCGGGCAAGAGCACGCTGTTCAACATGATCGGCGGGCTGGACCGGCCCACCGCCGGCGAGGTCTACATCGACGAAGTCGACGTGGCGCAGCTCGATCCGTTTGAACTGGCCTGGCTGCGGTGCCGGAAGATCGGCTACATTTTCCAGACGTTCAACATCATCCCCGTCATGACGGCGCTGGAGAACGTCACGCTTCCGATGGCGTTCGCCGGCCTCGGCGAGGACGAAGCGCGCGACAAGGGGGCCCGCCTGCTGGACACCGTCGGCCTTGGCCAGCGGCTTCACCATCGCCCCGCCGAACTGTCGGGCGGCCAGCAGCAGCGCGTGGCCATCGCCCGGGCGTTGGCCAACGATCCGGCCATCATCCTGGCCGACGAGCCCACCGGCAACCTCGATCTGAAGACCGGCAGCGAGATCATCGAGTTGCTCTGCCGGATGAAGGAAGAGCAGGGCGTCACCGTCATCACCGCCACCCACGACCACAAGATGCTGGCGGCGAGCGACCGGGTGGTCTGGATCACCGACGGGCGGATTTCGCGGATTCAGTCGCGGGAAGAACTGGACATCCAGATCGGCGCGATCGAAACCCGCAAGACCTGAGAGCGACGCCGCGGCGCGCCGGACCTTTTCCCGATTTCGGAAGATGCGTTCCGGCCGTTCGGGCGCATCCCGCGGCGCAGCTTCCGCGGAGCGCAAGAGCAAGAATGAGTGCGCGAAGCGCTTTGATAGGGGTAGGGAGAGCGCATTGGGTCGCGCCCCCCTACCCCTATCCGGCAACCGCATTATCGCCATGGTTCGGCGGGGAGCGTAGAAATGAGTCGAATCTACAAGATCGCGGGCGCTTTGATGCTCTTATCCGGCGTTACGCATGTGTCTCAGGTCTTCGTTTATGGTTATCGGAATCATGTCATAGGAGCGGCCGCGTTTGGCGTCGTGTATCTCGTGATCGGAGCGCTGCTCTTCAGAAGAATGAGACTGGGCGCATGGTTGGGAGCTACCTTGCCCGTGATTGGCGGCGTCCTGGGCGCCATACGATATGCGACCATGCAGGCCAATCCATTCAGCCTATTTCATATCGGGATAGACATCATCGTTGTGCCCATTTGCATCTATATAGCAATGGGACATAAGGCCGCGTAGAGTTTTTACCGATCGCGGCATAAATAATGCAATGCCACATCGGGGAAGACGGCGCCGTGCCGTTCCGCTCCGCTCGGTTCATCAGGAAAGGAGACGATTCCCATGCGCGTTGGAGTTCACTCGTTCTCGTACAGCAAGGCGCTCGCGCCCAGCAAAGACAAGCAGAAACCTCCGGCGATGACGATGCGCGGCTTCATGGAGCGCGTCGAGCAGATCGGCGGCGAAGGCTTCATGTTCTTCGCGGGCGACGTCAAGCCGCCCGACCTGTGGGGGCCGGAATTCATCGCCATGATGCGCGAATGGACCGCCCAGCGCGGCCTGTACATCGAATTGGCGGTGAACACGCCGGAGAACCTGGCGCGCGACGCCGAACTGGCGGTTCAACTGGGCTGCACGAACATGCGCGGCATCGTTCTGCGCTGGCTCAACGGCGACCGCCGCAACTACAAGGGAAACCTGGAGGAGGGAGTGGATCAGGCCGTGCGACTCCTGCGGCAGGCGGCGCCCCGGCTGGAGGAGCTCGGCGTGCGCCTCGGCCTGGAAAACCACCTGGATCTGACGATGGATGAGATGCTGCGGGTGGTCGAGCGGGTCGGCAGCCGATCGGTGGGCCTGTGCCTGGATACCGGCAACGCGCTGGGGTCGCTGGAAGACCCGGTGGAAACCGCGCGCAAGGCGGCGCCGCACGTCTTCTCGACCCACTTCAAGGATTGGAAGGCCGGCTGGACGCGGCGGGGCTTCCAGTTCGCCGGCTGCCCCATGGGCCAGGGCGTGGTCGACTTGAAGGAGATTGTCCGCCTCCTCGCCCGGCATCAGCCCGATCTGACTCTCAGCGTGGAGTCCTGCCCGTTTCAGCGTTTCGAGGTCCCGTTCTTCGAGGACGACTGGTGGGCCGGTTTTCCCCAGCTGCACGCGAAACACATGGCGCGCTTCACCCGCTTCCTGCGCGACCGCGTGACCGAGAACGCCGGCGACTGGCGCACCCCGGTCGAAGAAGGCTGGCCGCAGGAGCGGCTGTTGGCCCACGAGGACCAGATGGCCCGCGAGGCGGTGGCCTATGTCCGCTCCGAGCTCCTGCCGCTGACGCGGCTTTCCTGAGGCGGCGTTGGCGCGCCATTGCTGTATAACGGCCTGACATGCCCCTCGTCTCGTGGCGGGCCTCGGCTTCGTGCGCGGCCTTGATGTTCGGGCGATCTTCGGCTAAGGTGCGTTCGACGGAGTGAAGCCGGGAGGGTGGAACCATGCGCGCCATCCACGATCCGCTGGGCGACCGGGTGACGGTCGCGTTGAAGGACGCGCCGGTCAGCGTCTGCGCCGAAGTCAAGCCGGACGTCGTCCTGGCGTTCGACGCGGAGGGCGATCTGGTTGGGCTCGAAATCCGCAAGGCCAGCCAATGCCCCAGCCCATTCTGGAAACTGTGGGAGAACGAAGAGCGGGACAAAGCCATGCAGCGCGCGGGAACCGGACGCCTGGCCTCGGTGCATCCAGTGGCGCGGGCGGCGGTTTTGGACTTGGCCGAAGAAATGCGAAAGCTATACGGGCCGCGGCTGCGCAAGATGGTTCTCTACGGCTCGCACGCCCGCGGCGACGCGCGGGCGGATTCCGACATCGACGTGGCGCTGGTGTTGGATGAGGTGACAAGCGCCTTTGACGAGATCAAGCGCTCCGGCGATGCGGTCGCTGAGATCTGTCTGAAGTACGACGTCCTCATCGGCCTGGTTCCCGTGGGCGAATCGGATGTGTCATGCAACGACGGGCTGTTCTGCTCTGAACTTAGGCGCGAAGGGATTCCCGTGGAATGCCGCGGACTATGATACCCCTGCGAAAGAACAGGTCAGTCGGGATAAGGCCCTCGAAGTAATCCAATGGGCGGAGGAATTCCTCGCCATGACGCGGCAGTTCGTGAGCCAATCCGCGAAAGGGTGACGACGGCCTGAAGGTCGCATTACGAACTCAAGACACTACGAACCAGATTGTGAGATGGAACGATGGCCACCTATCGCGCGCCCACCGTGGACGTCGACGGACAGACGGTCCGGCGCATCCCCCTTCGCACGCACCACATCACCGACCAGGACGACATCGTCGAGGTCGCCGAACGTTACGCGCGCGCCCAGATTC
>JAPLSS010000377.1 GCA_026398515.1 Candidatus Sumerlaeota bacterium
CGTGAACGACGCCGGCGACGTGCAACGCGCCATGCGCCAGACCATGTTGGTCGAGGCGTTGCAGTCGAACGACCTGGCCTCGTGGCGCGAAAGTGTCCTGCCGCCATTCGCGGCCCAGCTCCAAGGCGCCGTTGATGTCGACGTTCAGTCGCTGCTGGATCAACTCCATGGCGAATGGGTCGTCGCGGTTGCGCGCCCCGCGACCTCCGTGGGGCCGGCGCCGGAGACGCCGGGGGTCGCGTTGCTCGTCCGCCAACCGAGCCAGGGCGCCGAGCGCTTCGACCGGTTTCTGAACGACGAGGTGTTCCGCGCGTGGCCGGCGCTGAAAGAGCGCTATTTCCGCCAACAAGATCTCTTCCTCTTCTGCAACGACCCGAATCTGGGCGACGATCTGGCGCGCCGCATGATCAGCGCGCCGGCGGAGCCGCGCCTTCCGGCGTTGGCCGAGGCGTGGGACCCGACGGCGCACATCGGCGCGTGGCTCGACCTGCGGGAGATTCTGGCGCCGTTTCTGGAAGAGTCGGAGGAGCCTCTCGATTCGCGCCTGCAAACCGGCCTGGAGGTTTCCGGCGCCGCGGCGTTGGACACGGCAAGGGCGCGGCTGCAAATCGCCGACCAGGGCTTTCATCTCTCGGGGCGGCTGGACTTTTCCGAGCCGCGTTCGGGCGTGTTCGACGTCCTCGCCGACGACGGGGCGCAGCCGGCGCTCCTCCTCGCGCCCCAGGGAACGGCGGCGCTTCTGTCGCTGGCCCTGCGCGACCCCGCGGACCTGTGGAGATCTCTGAATGGGTTTCTGCCGGCCGTCCTGTCGGACGAGGATCTGGCGAAACTCGATGATCTCCTCAAGGCGATGGGCGAAACGGCGGGCGCCAGCATCCCCGACAGTCTCCTGCAGACGCTGGACGGGAGAGTCGCCCTGGCCGTCGGCAACGCCCCGACGGTCCCGTTATTCGCGATCGCTTCGTTCGGGATCAAAGACGCCGACGCCGCGCGCCAGTGGGTTGACAAACAGGCGTTCGCATTGCTCGGCGTGTTCGGCATGGTGCGCAGCGGCACGTACCGCGGCGCCGCCTACGACGTGTTCTCGCCGACAGATTTCGATCTGGCGCCGACGTACGGCCTGGTGGGCGATTCGCTCGTGGTCGCTTCCGACACCCCGGCGTTCCGCCTGGCGGTGGACGCGTTGGAAGGCAAGGCGTCCCTGGCCGACGACCCGCGCTGCGCCCAGGCGGCGGGAAAACTGGATCTCGACGGCGCGGCGGCGCTCTTCTACGCGGACCCCGCGAGGTTGATTCGCCCGGCCTGGGGAATCGCCATGCCGTTTCTCGCCGAGCGGTTCCCGGATCCGGGCGCGCTGCCGGAGATCCTGTCCGGCATTCCCGATCCGGACCTCCTCGCCGGGCAGCTGGCGCCGACGATGGCGGTGGTGAAGACGGAGGAGAAGGCGCTCACGTTCGACTCGTTCAGCGAGGGGGCGGCGTTGGGCGAAGCCGCTCTCGTCGCCCCGGCGCTCGCCTCCGCCCTGACGCCCGAGTTCCGCTCGAAGCAGGTGGCGGCGACGCTGGATCGGGTGGACCAGGACATGGAGACGCTGGCCGTCGCGCTCGAGGCGTATCGCGTGGATAACGGCGCCTACCCGCCATCGACGGCGGACATGGCCGGGCGCGCGGGCGCGGAAGGCGCGGTGGAGGAGCTCGGCGTGCAGCAACTCGGCCAAATCCGGCCCGAAGCCAGCGGCGCGCTCTCCGACGCCGACACGCCGACGTTCTACACTCCACCCCCGAGCGGCAAGGAAACGGCCGCCAAAACGGCGAGTCTCCTGCGGAACCCGCCGCTTGATCCCTTCTCGCAAGGGCGGGCATACGGTTATTATACGGTGGATGACGGCTGGTTGATTTACAGCTGCGGCCCCGATGGGCGTTATGACCTCAAGCCCCGGGAGGACTTCACCCCGGAGAACAACTGGGATTCGACATCGCTGATCCTGCGCGCCTACGACCCGACCAACGGGACGGACAGCGGCGGGGACATCTGGCGGACGCTGCATTGATCGCCGCACGTTCGGAGCGACGCCTTCAGGCGTTGCAGTTGAACGCCTAAAGGCGTCACTCCGAACTCACGGCAGAAGGCTTCTTCGTGAAGAAACCCTCTTTCCTCGATTCCGCCCGCGTCGCTTACATCGCCGGCTTCGCCGTCATCACGTGGGACCGGTTTCTGGTCCTCGAAATCTCCGGCTTTCATCTCAAGTTGGCCTACTTTCTCCTCCTCGCCGCGATGGCGCTGGACTTGTCTGACCGATGGCGCGCGCCGCGGGAAGGCCTGACGCGCTGGGAGAGCGTGGCGGAGTTCTTCCGGCCGATCCTCCTTCCGCCATGGGTCCTCTGGCTCGCGTTCACCGCGCTCTGCTTCGTCCTGACGGGCGTGTCCGACGTTCCCAGGAAATCCGCCGGCTATTCGCTGTGGGCGGCCTTCGACTTGATCGCGTTCGCCGCGACGGGGATCAGCCTGTTCGCGCGGGGGAAAGAGGAAGAGCCGCGGTGGCGCGCGCGCCTGGTGGATGGGTGGATCGGGGGCATCACGCTCGTCAGCGCCATCGCCATCATCGACTTCATCGCGTTCCTCTTCGGCGCGCGCGACGGGTGGATCGGCTGGAATCAGTCCCGCAACCTCGAATGGACTCACGGCGTCCTGGCGCGCCCGCAGGCGTTTTCCTACGAGCCTTCGTATCTGGCTTTGGCCATCGCGTTCGTTCAACCGACGCTGATGATCCGCCTGCTTCTCGGCGGCGCTGGCGCCGCCTGCTTTCTGGCGCGCGACCGCTGGAAGCGCGACCTGGCGCGGTTCGTCGTCGTGACCGGCGCGTTGGCGGCGATTTTTGCGCGCACGGGCTTCCTGCTGGTGGGGATCGAGGCCGCGCTGGTCGTGGCGTTTCTGTTCACCCGCGTGAGCCACGCGCGCAAGGCGGCGTTGGGCGGAGGGCTGGCGGCGATCCTCGTCGCGGCGTTCCTGCTCATGCCCGCCGCGCAGCGCCGCGCGATCTACGACACGTTCCTCCTGCCTCTCCTCCGCGGCGCCGACGTGTCGATGAATGGCCGGATCTACGTGTGGGTCGAAGGGTTCCGTTTCGCGAAGGAACGTCCCCTGGGCAGC
>JAPLSS010000426.1 GCA_026398515.1 Candidatus Sumerlaeota bacterium
CGCCCTGCTCGTCGGCCCCAAGGGGAAGCGCACGTTCGGCAAAGGCTCGGTGCAAACGATCGACCCGCTGAACGCCTCGCTCGAACGCGACGCGAACGGCAACTGGCGTCCGAGCGCGATCCGCCTGACGACCGCGCGCTATTACACGCCGAACGGCACGGCCATCGACAACAAGGACCCGACGAAGAGCGGCCTGGCGCCCGACTTGGAGGTCGCCTTGACGCCCGAGCAGGAGACCGCCATCTATCGCCACGGCCTGCTCGGCGCGCCCGATCAGGTCGAGCCGGGCGAGGAGGACAAGAAGGAAAGCGCCGACAAGGAGAAGACGCCGGAGGCCGGCGAAAGCGCCAAGCCCGAAAAAGAGAAGGCCTCGGACAAGTCCGCCAAGTCCACCAAGTCCACGACGTCCAATCCGTCCACCGAGCCCGTCCAGTCCGCCAACTCCGACCAGTCCAAGGAGCCCGCGGCCAGCCAACCGGTCGCGGACGTGCAACTCCAGTTCGCCGTCGATCAGATGGAGTTGATCCTGGCCGGCAAAGGCCCCACGCCCGAGAGTTTGATGCAGGCCGCCAACGCCAAGAAGGACGAGCCGGCGACGCGGTAGCGATTTCTTAGACCGCGGACGGTCAGGGACGAACACGGACAGACACGGACGGACACGGACCGTTTGTGAGGCCTGGGAGTATCCGGGGGCGTCTGCGTGTGATCGGGGTTTGGTCTCGTCCGCTCATGGCAACGGCCCTTCGAGACTCTTCTCCTTCGCACGGGCAGTCTAACTGCCCGTGCTTTCGTTAAAGGCTGATTGATGCGTCGCACTGTCATTGGAGTTTTGATTCTGCTCGCAATCGCCGTCGGCGCGGGGGGGTATGCCTTCCTGCGCTGGCGCGGCTCGCATCCGGCGAGTCCGCAAGACTTGACGGCGTTGCTTCCGGCGGACACCGCCGTCTGCCTTTCCCTGCGCGGGCTGAACGAGATCTGGGATCGCTTCGAAACGCTGAAAGTCTGCGCCCAGCTGCGCGACCAGGTCGACTGGGACGCCCTCCTGCTGAGCCAGAAGGAATGGAGCGAGCGCCAGGCGAACCGCGGCGAAATCAGCGGGGAGGTCGAGTCCGCGCTCCTGCGGACGTTCGTGCGCCGCTGGTTCGGCCGCAACGCAGTGGCCGCCATGTTCCCCATCCGCGGCCAGTCCGATCCCGCGTTCGTCGTTCTGGCCGACGCCAATGTCGGGTTCGAGGAAAACCTGGCCGAGTTGGTCGCGAAGATCCATCCCGGTTTGACGTTGGAGAAGGCCCGCTATCGAGGCGTCTCCCTATCGCGCTTCCTCGGCGACAAGCCCACCAAGGGCCTGGCGTGCTGCCGCTTCGGCGGCGCCATCGCGCTGAGCCTCCGTTCCGACTCCCCCGCCCCGCTGGAAGTCCTCGCGGACCGCTGGGCCGACCGCGCGACGCCGCGCTTCGCCGTCGCGTTCTCCGGGCTGGACTCCCCGCAAGGCTTTGCCGCCTACATGGACGCGCCGCGGACCTTCGCCACTCTGGCCCTATGGGAGCATCTGAAATTGGACAAGGCGCGCCGGCGCGGCAATTTCGAGTTCCTCCGCTCCCTGCTGGAGCCGATGGGCCGCGCCACGGCGACGATCCAACTCAGCGAATCCCCTTTGGGGCTAAGCGCCCAGCTGCAATTGGGAGAACAAGACGAAGCACGGGAAAACAGCGAGAAGGGCGCGAAGGGCGGGAAAGGTGAAAGGGGTGTGAAGACTGAGAACAACGAGAAGGAGCCGTCCCGCCCGTCCACTCCGTCCATCTCGTCCACTCCGTCCAACTCGTCCACTCCGTCAAGCCCGTCCACTCCCCGCCTCCTCCTTCCCCGCCTCTCTCCGCCGCGCACGCTCCTCTGCCTGGATGGCCGCTCGGACCGGATGGGCGACCTGGTGCGCCGATGGACGTTCGGCTTCCCCGAAGGCTCGGAGATTCGCGGCGAGGCGGAGAAATGGGGGCAAAAGGTCCGCGACTGGTTCGGCGTGGAACTGGAGAAGGACCTGATTCCCCTGCTCCAAGGCGAGTTCGGTCTGGCCTGGACGGGCCTTCAGCCGGGCTTGGCCTTCCCGATGTTCCATGGCGTCCTGGTCGGGCAGGTCAGCGACCCCAAGGCGGCTGCGGACCTTCTCGAACGCGCCTTCGCGCACTACGACCGCCTCCGCCAAAGCGGCTCGCTTCTTCTGCCTTTGGAGCGCCGGGAGGGCGGCCCCGACGGACGCCCGCTCTACGTCCTCGCCTCGCCGATTCCCGGCCCCGTCGAAGTCGGCGTCGTAGGCGACATCCTGGCCATCGGTCTGCAGGACGGCTCGCTGGCCGCGCTGGCCGAGGCCCTGGCCTCCCAGCGTCCGGACGCCGGCCTCGGGCAATCGCCGGAATTCGTTTCCGTGGGGTTCGATTCCCGGGCCTCGTACGCCTTCCTTGGGTTCGCCAATTTCACGCAGGCGGTCCAGTCCGTCGACGACGTGGCGAAGCGTTCGCTCCTGTGGGGCGGCAAGATCCGCGAGTCGTTGCGCGGCTGGCAGGACATCCTGCAGGCGCTCTCCCTCGCCCGGGCCGTGCGCGTCTCCTCGACGGACGGCGCCCGGGTCGAGATCTTCATTCCCCTTCAGTGAACCGTCGACAGAGGAAGGAAGCCGAAGAATCGAGTCAGGATAATGGAGTCAGGATAATAACGGCTATTATTCTGACTCCATTATCCTGACTTTCTCCAGTTAGTCCCTCGGGTTGGCCCTGCGCGTCCAAGCGAGGCTTCGATTCCGCTTGCCGCACGCCGCGTTTTCGGCGAGCTTTCGGCAACCGCGCCGCGGCGACGGCGCCCGTGAATCCGACGATCCCATGTCCGATCCCTACCGCCGGCGACCTTCGTATTCGTTTTCCTTCGGGGCGTCCTGGCCTCCGGCGGTCAAGAAGGCTGATCCTGGCCAACGTGATCGTGTTTCTCGTGCCGGTGGCGCTCGACGGATTCACGCCCTCCGGCCAAGGCGTGAAGGCCCTGGTGCGCACCTGGGGCTGGTTTTCGCCCGACGACGCCGTGCGCCGCCTCCAGGTGTGGCGCTTCGTCAGCTACATGTTTCTCCACGCGAACCTGGTGCACATCTTCTTCAACATGTTCACGCTCTGCATGTTCGGCCGCCGGCTGGAGCAGCGCTGGGGCGCGCACGAATTCTATCGATTCTACTTCGTCTGCGGCGTCGGCGCGGCGGTTTTCCAGACGCTTCTTTCCCTTCCCGGCCTGGTGGGCGGAACGGAAGCGGTCCCCATGGTCGGGGCCTCGGGCGCGATCTATGGGCTGCTGTTGGCCTACGCGTACTACTGGGCCGACGACATTGTGTACGTGAATTTCATCCTTCCGATGAAGATCAAGTACCTGGTCCTCATCTTCGGGGCGATCAACTTCTTCGGGTCGGTCGGCGACATCGCCCATGCCGGCGCCTCCGGCATCGCGCATTTCGCGCACCTGGGCGGGCTGCTGACCGGCTGGCTGTATCTGAAGGGCGGCGGATGGCGCCGGTGGGGTTCATTCGGGAGGCGCGGTTCGCCGGGGCGCCGTTCGCAGCCGTCGCGCCGCCCGTTCTTTGACGACGATACATGGCGGTGAGCGGCGTAGGCGTTCCGGCCTATGCCACTCACAACGCCCCGTTTTCATCCTTTCGATGGGGCCGCCAGGGCAGGAACGGCTCTTCGGAAAGAGAATTGGATGTCTGGCTTCAATCGGGTTCACCTCGCATGCTTCGGCATGTGTTTGGCCTGGGCGCTTTATCTCATCTTCTCCAAACTCCTGATGAACGCCCACGCCGTGAGCATCACCGGCATCGCGGTGATGCAGCGGGCGGTCAGCGCCGTCATCTTGTTCTTCCCCCTGCGAACCGTGCCGCGCGCCCAGCGCGCCCTGACGTGGCGGCGCCGCTTGTGGCTGCTGGCGGTCTCCGCCTCGTTCGCCACGCTGACTTACACGTTCTACTGGTCGTTTCGCTTCTATGGGCAGGAAGTCTCCAACAGCGCCGTGCTCCTTCGGACCGACATCGTCTTCGCCATCGTGCTGGGGCGCGTCTTCCTGCGCGAACGCGTCAGCCCCCGCGAGATCGCGGCGCTGATTGGAATGGTGGGCGGGGTATTGTTGATCTCCAAGTTCTCGCCACGCACGTACCGCTTCCACTGGGTCGGCGATCTCCTGATGGTCGCCACCGCGTTTCTGCTGACCTGCAATGCGTTCATCCTGCGCATCGCCCTGGCGCCGTGCCACGAGTTCGAGGTGGCGTTCCATAACACGGCCCAAAGCGGGCTGATGCTGCTGGCGATTTACGCGGCGCTGCAGTGGCGGGGCGGGACGGCCGCCGGCGACGCGCGCGCGCTGGCCGCCGATCCCGCGCTGGTGTGGCTCATCGTTGTGTTTGGCGTCATCGGCGCGGCCCAGCTCCTGCTGTATTACTACTGCCTCCATCGCATGCCGCTGTGGCAGGTGCGCGCGTACCTGTTGTTCATCCCCTTCTTCGCCGCGCCGATCGCGTGGATGACCCCCTCTCTCCACGAACACGTGACCGGCGGGCAGATTCTTGGAATGGCCGTGGTCACCGGGTTCGGCTTGTGGCTGATGATCCAGACGCGCGGGGCCGCCGTTCCCAAGCGCCGCAAGAGCAAGGCCGAGCCGGGACTGTGGCTCGAGGACGTCGCGGAGCCGAAGGTGGGCGTCAACGACGTTCTCATCCGCATCGAGAAGACCTCGATCTGCGGAACGGACGTCCACATCTGGAACTGGGACGAATGGGCGCGGGCGACGATTCGCGTTCCGACCGTCATCGGCCACGAGTTTGTCGGCCGGGTCGCCAAGGTCGGCGCCAACGTGACGGGCTTCCAGCCGGGCGATCTGGTCAGCGGCGAGGGGCACATCGTCTGCGGGCGCTGCCGCAACTGCATGGCGGGCCGGCGTCATCTGTGCCCCCACACGCAGGGCATCGGCGTCAATCGCGACGGGGCCTACGCCGAATACCTGTGCATTCCGATGACCAACGTCTGGGGCGCGGACGAACGCATCCCTCTCGAGGTGCTCAGTTGCTTCGATCCCTTCGGCAACGCGGTGCACACGGCGCTGTCGTTTCCCGTTCTGGGCGAGGACGTGCTGATCACCGGCGCCGGGCCCATTGGGTGCATGGCGGCGGCAGTGGTGCGCCACGCGGGCGCGCGGCACGTCGTGGTGACCGACCTCGTTCCCGAACGCCGTCAGCTGGCGGCGAGGATGGGCGCGACGCGCGTCGTCGACCCGCGCGAATGCAATCTGCGCGACGTGCAGAAGGAACTTGGCATGGTCGAGGGCTTCGACGTCGGCCTGGAGATGTCGGGAAGCATTGCCGCCTTGCGCGACATGATCGACAACATGGCTCACGGCGGCAGGATCGCGCTGCTGGGGATACTGCCGAAGGACGCCGCCATCGACTGGCAGAAGATCATCTTCAACAGCCTCTTCCTCAAGGGCATCTACGGGCGCGAGATGTATGAAACCTGGTACATGATGACCATGATGGTCCAGTGCGGCCTGGACATCACACCGGTCATCACCCACCGCTTCCATTACACGGAGTTCGAGAAGGGCTTCGAGGCGATGCGTAGCGGAAAGAGCGGGAAGGTCGTATTGGATTGGAGGGACTGACCGTGCATGCGACGGCGCGCGACTGTTTCCAAAAGGCGCTGGCGGATATCCGCGCCGGCGGCCTGCTGAAGACCGAGCGGATTCTCACGGGGCCCCAGCAGCCGTGGGTCTCCGTTGAGACGAGCGGAAAGGCGTTGAACCTCTGCGCGAACAACTACCTCGGGCTCGCGAACCATCCCGAGGTGATCGCGGCGGCCCACCGGGCCCTGGACCGGTGGGGTTACGGAATGGCCTCCGTCCGGTTCATCTGCGGCAGCCAGGCGATCCACAAAGATCTGGAGCGCAAGATCAGCGAGTTCCTGGGAACTGACGACACCGTGCTGTATTCCTCCTGTTTCGACGCCAACGGCGGCCTGTTCGAAACGCTCTTGTCGGATCAGGACGCCGTCGTCTCCGACGAGTTGAACCATGCGAGCATCATCGACGGCATCCGCCTCTGCAAGGCGCAGCGTTTCCGCTATCGGAACAACGACATGGCCGATCTGGAGGCCAACCTGCAACAGGCGCGGGGGGCGCGCCTTCGCCTGATCGCTACGGACGGCGTGTTCTCTATGGACGGGACGATCGCCAATCTGCCGGCGATTTGCGACCTGGCCGACGCATACGACGCCCTCGTCATGATCGACGACTCCCACGCCGTCGGTTTCCTGGGGCCCACCGGACGGGGCACGCATGAATATCACAAGGTGATGCCGCGGGTGGACATCATCACGGGAACGCTGGGCAAGGCGCTGGGCGGCGCCAGCGGAGGGTACGCCAGCGGGAGGCAGGAGATCATCGATCTCCTGCGCCAGCGCTCCCGCCCCTACCTCTTTTCGAACTCGGTCGCCCCTCCCATCGTCGCGGCATCGCTGGCCGCGCTCGAATTGCTCAGGCGGTCGACGGAACTACGGGACCGGCTGATGGAGAACACGCGGCGCTTTCGCCAAGGGATGCAGGCGATCGGACTGACCATCGCGCCGGGAGAGCACCCCATCGTGCCCATTATGCTGGGCGACGAAGCCGCCGCAACGCACATGGCCGACCTGATGCTCCGCAAAGGGGTGTATGTCGTCGGATTCTCCTATCCCGTCGTGCCCAAGGGAAAAGCGAGGATTCGCTGCCAGGTCTCGGCGGCGCACACGGACGACGACCTGCGACTCGCGATCGGCAAATTCGCCGAAGCCAAACGGGAACTCGGCCTTTAGATCCAGCATGGAGGCGCCGTGAATGCCCAAAGAGCCATTCGGTTTCTACGAGTTCTTTGCCGGTGGGGGAATGGCGCGGCTGGGGCTCGGACCAGGGTGGAGGAGCCTTTTTGCCAACGACAATTCGAATAAGAAGGCCGCCGCCTATCGCCGGAATTTCCCGCCGGCTTCCGATCTCCTCGAAGAAGACATTCAGAAGGTTCGAACCAAAGACCTGCCGGGAAAGGCGGCTCTCGCGTGGGCGTCCTTTCCCTGCCAGGATCTCTCTTTGGCGGGCCGCGGAGACGGGCTGAAAGGACATCGAAGTAGCACGTTCTTTCCGTTCTGGGACTTGATGAAATCTCTGGGAAGAGAGAACAGGCGGCCGCCCCTGATTCTCCTGGAAAACGTCGTGGGGGCCATCACGTCGAACGGAGGCAACGACTTCCGGACCATCCTCGAGGTGGTTTCGGTGGAAGGCTATGCCGTCGGGGCGATGGTCCTCGATGCCGTGTATTTCGTGCCCCAATCCCGCCCGAGGCTGTTCCTACTCGCCGCGGAAGACTCCACGCGGATTCCAGAAAGCCTTATTCAGAACGGGCCAGCCAGCCCCTGGCATTCCAGAGCGATTCAAACCGCGGTTCGAAACTTGCCGGAACAGTTGAGAGAAAAGTGGATCTGGTGGAAGTTGCCGGTCCCGCCGCCCCTTCAACGCCGCCTGTCGGATCTGTTGGAAGACAAGCCGGCGGGAACGAAATGGCACACCCCCGCCGAGACCCAACGCCTGCTGTCCCTGATGTCGGACGTGAACCGGCGGAAGGTCAAAGAGGCCCAAGCGCGCGGCGCCGTCGTCGTCGGGACCCTATACCGGCGGACCCGACCCGACGGGAATGGCGGAAAGGTCCAACGAGCCGAAGTCCGCTTCGATCAGATCAGCGGCTGCCTGCGCACTCCCGCCGGGGGCTCAAGCCGGCAGACAATCCTCGTCGTCCGCGGGCTCTCCGTTCGTTCCCGGCCTCTCTCTCCCCGAGAAGCCGCCCGGCTCATGGGAGTCCCCGACACGTACCGATTGCCGGAAAACTACAATGAGGCGTATCACCTCATGGGCGATGGCCTCGCGCCGCCGGTCGTCTCCTGGCTGGAGAAGCATCTTCTCCGCCCCCTGGCGGAGAGTCTTCCCCAGCGGCGAACCCTAAACATCGTGACCTGAACGACGGCGCCCATCCCGTCCTATTCTTCCCCGCCCTCGTATATACCGTGCAGCAGGCTTTCTGCAACCAACGGCTCTTCCAAGCGCCGCACAAACGCCGTGTTCCCGTAGACCCGCCCCTTCCGCGCGGCGCCGGCGATTGCCCCGGGGGGGATGTGCATGGAAGGCCACGCGCGGCCACACGGGCGAAGCGGGCCCCGTCGTCATCTCAAAAAACAGGTCTAGACAACTTAAGGAGTTATCTTGCCTGTCCCTGAAATCCTAAGGCGGGGCTTGGCATTCCGGACGGAAGCGCGGGCAAAATTGTCCGCGCCACATTACGCGCCGGCCTCTCCCCTGTACTGCTTCAGCTTGTTGATCAGCGTCTGGCGCGAGATGCCGAGTTGGCGCGCGGCCTGGCTTTGGTTGCCGTGGCAGGCGTCGAGGGTTCGAAGGATCAGCTCGCGTTCGGCTTCGTACAGCGTGGTCAGAGGCACCGCGGCGGCCCCCGCCGGGGCCGGAAGGGATTCCGGCGCCGCGGCGCGGATGTTCGGCGGAAGGAGGTCCGGCGTCAGGTCGTCCGACAAGGCGAGAATGACGCACCGCTCGATGCTGTTCTCCAACTCGCGCACGTTGCCCGGCCAGTCGTAACGCATCAGGCAGTCGAGAAACGGCCCGGCGGCCGGGGCGACGCGCTTGCGGTTGCGCTCTGCGTACTGGGCGATGAAGTGGTTGGCGAGAGAGGGGACGTCCTCCCGCCGTTCGCGCAAGGGCGGCAGGGCGATCGCCACGATGTTCAGCCGGTAATACAGATCGCGGCGGAACCGGCCCTCTTCGACCTCGGCCGCCAGGTCGTGGTTGGTCGCCGCGATGACGCGCACGTCCACCCGCTTCGCCGTGTTGGACCCCACCGGCTCGAACGTCCCTTCCTGGAGAACGCGCAGCATCTTGGCTTGCGCGGCGGGCGCCATGTCGCCGATTTCGTCGAGGAAGATCGTCCCCTTGTCGGCGGCCTCGAACCGCCCGATGCGGTCGCGCTCGGCCCCGGTGAAGGCGCCGCGGACGTGCCCGAACAGTTCGCTTTCCAGCAGGTGCTCGGGCAGCGCGGCGCAGTTGACCGACAAGAGCGGGTGGTCGCTGCGCGGGCTGCCGCGGTGAATGGCC
>JAPLSS010000514.1 GCA_026398515.1 Candidatus Sumerlaeota bacterium
CCTGTCGTGCCTCGTCGAGGGAAACCAAGCCTGGGCCAAGGCGGCGCCCGTCCTAGCGCTGGGCGTTGTCAGTCTGCGATTCGCCCGAAACGCCAAGGAGAATCGCGCGGCGGTCCACGACCTGGGCTTGGCGTCGGGCAACCTGGTGATGGAAGCGACGGCGCGCGGCCTCTACGTCCACCAGATGATCGGCATCCTGCCCGACAAGGCGCGCGAGACCTACGGCATCCCCGATGGGTACGAAGCGTGGACGGGGCTGGCGATCGGGTATCTGGGGGATTCTGCGAAACTGCTGGACATGTTGAAAGAGCGCGATCTGACGCCAAGAACCAGGAAGAAACTGAATCAGTTCGTATTCGGCGGCAAGTGGGGGAGTCCGGCGCCGCTGGGATCGGCCTAGGCCGACTAGTCGAAGGCGGGCAAGAAGCGGCTGGTTTCGAGCAGGGTTTTGAGGCCGCTGAGGATGACCGGCCAGCCGCGCCGTCCGCCCTCGAGATACTTCTCATCAGTCGGCTCCGGGTGCGATTCGGTCATGGCGAGCCGCACGACGCCGCACTCCAAGGCGATTCGCGCAGAGAACCGTTTCACTCTGTTCACCGATCAGCGTTAGGCCGCGCTTGGTGTTCTTCCGGCCACAACTTGAGCAGCATCACCGCCCGCGGCGGAAGCGAGACCTGGAACTTGCCCGCCGCATCGAACGCGCTGGTCTGAAAATGCGTTCGCGGATGCGGCGCCCCATCGGCGGTTTCCTTCAAGTCGTCCCAGTAGAGATGCTTGGTTCCCTGGGGTTGCGGAACGAAGCCCCGGATATCAACTTCCAACGGGATTTCGTTTTGCAGGTCGCGGTTGATCAGGCTGATCGAGAGCGAGCCGTCCTTGGGGTCTTTCAGGGCTACGGCGTCGACGAGCGGCAGGTCGCGAACCGGGCCGATCACGCCGATCCGCTTGGGATAGGTCCGCACGGGCGTTTCCAGCCGCGCCCGGACGGGCTGCGAGCCGGCTTCCGTGGCGTAGAGTTGGAACAAATCGTAGCGCACGTGATGGCGGTCGAATTGGCCGTCGCGCGGGTTGAACAGCGAGAACTCGGTGGCGTTGGCGCCCAGGACGTATTCTCCCTGCCGGATGAAACTGTGAAGCCAGCCGGCATGGGCGACCATCGTCGTGGCGGTCATCAGGCGCGGCTTCACTCCCGGAATCGCCGCGCAGCTGTATTCCCCTTCATCCACGCGAACCTGATCCATCCCGCGCTTGAGACATAGGGCGCGAAAGTCCATCAGCGCCTGCTCGAAGGCGATGGGCATCGCGGCCATCGCATCCAGGCGGGTTTGCGCGTCTAGCTTGGTGAGCCGGTCCAGCCGGATGTAGGTGTGGAAATCGACCGCCTCCAGGTCCTTGCCTGTCTTGTCCATGAGAACTTCATTCCAACGCCGCATGTTTGCGTCGCCGAACGGCCCTTGCCCGCAGGCGACGAAGCGGATCGACGGGTCGCGCTCGCGCATCGCCTTCGTCCATTTCGCGTAGCGCTCGGCGTATACTTCCGGCGTGCAATGGCCGATCTGCCAGTCGCCCCACATCTCGTTGCCGATGTTCCAGTACTTGACCCCGTACGGTTCGGGATGGCCGTTCTGGGCGCGGAGCTTGCCCATGGGCGTATCGATCGAGCCATTGCAGTATTCCACCCAGTCGGCGGCTTCCTGAGCCGTGCCGTTGCCGGCGTTCACGCAGATGTATGGCTCAGTCGCGACCAGGCGGCAGAGTTGGAGGTACTCGTCGGTTCCAACGTAGTTCGGGTCCAGGCCCTTCCAGGCGGGATTCTTCCGCGTCGGGCGCTTGTCCAGAGGGCCGACGCCGTCGCGCCAATGATAGCCCGAGGCGTAGTTGCCCCCGGGCCAGCGAATCCAGCCGGTCTTCATCGCGCGGGTCTGCTCGATGGCCTGCGGGTCGAAGCCGTCGATGGCGTCTTCGGGCGTGAGGGTGACCTGGTCGACGAACAGCGTTCCCGGCCCGTCGAACGTCAGGGCGAGGAGAAACGCGTTTCTCGGTTGGTTGACGACGGGCGTTTCAAACGACGCCTCGAAGGCTTTCCATTCGGTCGCGACGGAATCGAAGCGCGCGCTGGCGATGGGCTTAGCCTGATAGTAGAGCGAAGCCGCAACCGCCGGCGCCGGCCCTTCGCACCGCAGGAAGCAGCGCAGGTGGAAACGCGTCTTGCGCCAGGCCTGCAATTCCGGCGGCTGCGCCACGCCCACTCCGCGCGCCGAGGCCGAGGCTTCGATCTTCTGGCATCGCTCGCTGTTGTACGCGTCGCCGGCGAGCGAGAACTTCGCCTCGCCCTGGCCCACCGCCAGCCAGGGCGAAGCCGCCTCGTCCTTCTTTGTCGGAAGGATCGGCAGCCATTCGCCTTTGGCGATCGCGCGCACGGCCGCGTCATCAAACGGATCGCCAGGCAGCGATAGCGAGGATTCCAGCGGCGGACAACCCGGTTCAAAACTGGGGTTCATGACCTTTTGCGCCCACAGCGACCGATAGATCGGCCCGCCGAAGTTCAGCGGCTCGGAGAAGGTGCCGTAGATCAGGGGGCTGACCTGCCACGGCGTTTCCTCGTCCGCCTCGACGGCCAACCGCGCCTTGTCGCCCTGGGCGGGAACGAACTCGACCGGCCCGCGCGTCCCGGCGGCGGAGAAGCCAGTCGGGCTTTGAACGCCTTCCGCGGCCGGGGCAGACTTCGCCGACTTCGCAGCCTTCTTGGTCTGACCGCCTTCCCCAGCCGCGGCCCCCAAAGCCAGCACGCCGCACAGCGACAATACGCATGCCCCAATGATCTGTGCCATTGAATCCGTCCTCATGGCGCATCCTCCCGAAGATTGTCCGCGCGCTGCCAACAATCCCACTTGCTCCACACTGCCATCCGGCGCTTTCATTTTCCAATGGTTCTATCCACAATGCGCAAGGGATTTTCGTTGACGGTAATATCGCCAAGCGATATTAGAGGGCCATGATTGACTCGTTCGCCGACCCGGAGGCAGAGAAGATCTTCCAAGGAGTCGTTTCAAGGAGGTTGCCTTTGACGATTCAGAAAGCGGCGCGGCGCAAACTCGTCTATCTTGACGATGCGGACGACTTGGGCGACCTGTCTGCGCCGCCGGGCAACAGGCTTGAGATGCTCCATGGAAACCGCGCCGGCCAGCACAGCATCCGCATCAACGATCAATGGCGCATCTGCTTCCATTGGGCTAAAGGGAATGCAACCGGCGTGGAGATCGTAGACTATCACAAGTAAGAGGCCATCAATGAAGCGACTGCCCCCTGTGCATCCCGGCGAGGTCTTGCTGGAGGATTTCATGAAACCGTTGGGCTTGAGCCAGTACCGACTGGCCAAAGACATCGGCGTGCCAGCTTTGCGCATCAGCCAGATTGTGCGGGGCCAACGCTCGATCACGGCGGATACGGCATTGCGGCTGGCGCGGTGCTTCGGCACGAGCGCGGCGGTCTGGCTGCGACTTCAGGCCCGTTACGACCTCGAAGTCGCGGAAGCCAAGTCGCTGGACCGCATTTGCCGGGAGGTCAGGGTGCTGCGAGCGACACGGCCTGCGGCCTGAAAGGAAAGACGCCGGTGGAGACAGGAGGATGGGACAGATGATCTGGACTCTATCGATTCAATGCGTCAACGGGCCGACCTTCGACGGGACATTCGAGCGGACCATCGAGGCGCAGGAAACCATGACCCTCGGCGAGCTGCATGACACGATTCAGCGGCTCACCGGCTTCGACCACGATCATCTCTTCACGTTCATCGTGGGGCGGCATTGGCGGGGGAGACGCGAGGAAATTGTGGACACGGATACCACCGACATTCCGGGCGAAGCGTTGTATGACGTTCATCTGAACCAGGTGTTCCCGCTCCCGCCAAAGATGAAGCTGTTCTACTGGTTCGATTTTGGGGATGATTGGGTGTTTCAGATTGGCCGCCGAGGCAAACCAAAGCCGGAGAACAAGCGGGTCAAGTATCCGCGAGTCATCGCCAAGACTGGCCGAAAGCCGCGTCAATACAGCAGCGGCTGGTAGGAGGCGGTTGGCTTGATCCAGCCGCTCGCTCCCAAGCATTCTCTTTCCGTGCCTTCCGCGTGTTTCGTGGTCTTGATTGTCTTTATTCGGCTGAACCGTCATCCTTTGGCATGCTCGATCGCCAGGTTGTCGATGTAGTAGGACGCCTTGACCTCGCTGCGACCGCCGAAGCCGATCCAGCCGCATTGGCGCCAGTGGCGGTCGACGTAGGGGAGGCCGGGGAAGGCGCGCTCTTGGCCGTCGGGCATCTTGATTATCAAGTCATACACGCCGCCGCCGTCCAAGGGATAACGAATCTCGACGTGCAGCCATTGGTTCGCGGGAATGGCGAGCAGGTCGCCTTTGCCCTGGACGTTCATCGGGCCGCCGCCGGTGAAGGCGATGGCGGGCCCCGTGCCCTTCGCCGTGTCGTTTTCCACGCGCAGATTCACGAACGCCGTCGCGCCACTCTCCAGCATCAAGTCGAATGACAAACGTCCGACGCAGTTCGCGCAGGCGGGGAATTGCACGTTCATGTGGGGGAGGAAACTCGGCTCCGCCGCCGGATCGTCGACGAATTGCAGGGAATGTGTCCCCGAAGCGGCGACGCCCGGCGCGATTTGGACCGCCGTCTTGCCCGACTTGTCGACGGAGACTCTGTACTGCGAAACGGCGGTCTTGCCCTTCGGCTCGCGCTCGAAATCGTCGCTCCAGGAGAACAGACCATACGGGCTTTGGTAGGACGGCGCGGCGCCGGCGGCGAGGCGGGGGAGAGGCGGCTGGGCGTCGGTGTCGATGATGACCGCCGCGTGGGTGGCCAGGTTCTTCAGACGCAGTGAAAGAACGCCATTCGCCCACCGCTGTTCCATTGTGCAGGAGGGCGGGACCACGGACACGGCCTTCGGCGCGGCGGCCAGCGCCAGCTGAAATTCCGCCTCGGCCAGCGGCGGGTTGTCGTCAATGTCGCTACGCTGGCCGGGGTCGACGCGCTTCCCGTTTTTGCGCGAGGCGATGTCGATGATGTGCAGGACAACCTGACCGGGCCGTTCGCGCAGCGAGTAGATCAGATGCGATTCGCGCGCCGGGCCTTGCGCCGCGACCGGTGACTCCAGCCCGAGCGCGCGCATGACGCGGCCGAGCGTCGCCGCGGCTTCGGCCTCCGACGGTCGGTCGACCGCCAAATACGCCGCCGCGCCGCGGCCGACCGGATTGGAGGTGAGCGCCGGGCCTTCGTCGTCGAACCGCGCCAGCGCCTTCGCCCCGGCCAGTTCCACCTTCCACGCGCCGGCCGCATTCATCGTCGCGTCGCCCAGCGTCAGACTTCGCGCCGACTTTTCCTCTTCGATCCGCCGCAATCCCAGCAGACTCGCGACCTCGGCCGACTCTTCCGTCGCATCGCCGCGCATCGCGCCGCCGGTGGCCAGCAGCGTCCCGCCTTTCTCCACAAACGCGCGCAACGCCGTCATCGTCTCCGGGGCCAGGAAGCGCTGATCGGCCACGACAACGGCGCTATAACGATCGGCGTGCAACCGAAGGAGGTCTTCGTTGACCAGGTCGACGGGCTGGCCGGCGTCCTGCAAGCCCAGCGCCGTTTCACTGCCGGCCTTTTGATCGTAGAGTTGCTCGTTTCCGCGGTCGATCGATTGACGCCACGAGGTTTCGCTCAGCAGGACGGCGGTGGGGTTGAGCGAATGGGTCCGCCCGAGCGCCGGTTTGCGCGCGGCGACATAGTCGGCCACTGTCCGCAGCCGCTGGATGTCCTCGGCGCTCAGGTCGGGGGAGACGTGCCAGGCCGCGCCGCTGGCCATCGTCAGCGCGCCTTCCTGCAGGATGCGCTGCATCGAGCGGTCCTTGCGCGCGGCCTTGATGGGGTTGGCGATCTGGGTCGGGATGCGGTCGTCGCCGGCGGCCAGCATCGCCGTCAGCCGATTCTCGTCGAACTGGCAAGCGCCGAAGCCGTAGTCGGCCGAAATCATGTCGGCGAATTCGGGCGGGGTGCGCGGGTCCTTGACCGTGATCTTCCAGGAGTGGTTGCTGACGTACATGCACTTGGGGTCCTGGTGGGCGACCTCGGCCATCGCCTGGCATTGCGCATCCCGGCGTTGCCGTTCAAGCGAAACCCAGCGGCCCCAGTCGGGATCGGCCGGCGAGGTTGGCGGCGAATCCTTTTCGGTCAGTTTTTTCCATGCCGCGCGGCAGCGGG
>JAPLSS010000416.1 GCA_026398515.1 Candidatus Sumerlaeota bacterium
CGATGGACGATCAGGGGCGATTCGACACGATCTACTCGCTGCCGCCGAACGAACTGAAAGCCGGGCTTCTCTGCCAGGAGCCGCGGCCCATCGTCCCGCGCAAACGCGAGCCGGTCATCCCCGCTCGCGTGGACCCGGACGAGACCACCGGGCGCGTGATCCTGGCCGACGTGCGTTATGGGCGAAACATGGAGGGCGTGGCGCCGGGCGAGATCAAGAAACTCCTCGTGCTCGAAACTCTTCCCATGCCGGCGCACTACCAGGGCGGCATGCGGCCGATCACCGCCGGCGGGTCTTTCACGTTGGAGCGCGTGCTGGGAACGATCCCGGTGGAGCCGGATGGGTCGGCGTACGCGGAACTGCCCGCGATGCGTAGTTTGTTCTTCGTTGCGCTCGACGAGAACGATCTGTCCTTGAAACGCATGCAGAGCTTTATGACCTTGCAGCCGGGCGAGACGCTCGGTTGCACGGGGTGCCATGAGAGCCGCACTCTGGCGCCGGCGCGCCTGAGTGAGACGACACTGCAAGCGCTGCGCCGGGCGCCGAGCGCCATTGAACCCGTTGAGGGGGCGCCGGACGTCATCGATTTCCCGCGCGACGTGCAGCCCATTCTGGATCGCCATTGCGTTTCGTGCCACGACTGGAACCGGCGCGAAGGGCGAGTGACCCTGTCGGGCGACCGCGGGCCGATCTACTCCCATAGCTACTTCACGTTGACGACGCGGGGCTACGTGGTCGACGGGCGCAACAAGCCGCGCGGCAACCGCCCTCCGCGCACGATCGGCAGCGGCGCCAGCCCGTTGATGAAGTTCATCGACGGGAGCCACTATGGCGCGACGCTCTCGAAAGCCGAACGCGACACGATCCGCCTGTGGATCGATTCCGGCGCGGCGTATCCCGGGACCTACGCGGCGCTGGGCACGGGGTCGATGGCAGACACTTACTTCCTGCCGAAGTACGACTGGACCGCTTCGCCGGTCAAGGTGACGGGCGGCTATGAAGGATTTCGCGCCGACGCCGAGCTAGCGAGCGGCCCAGACGCTCTCAAAGTCATCCAGACGAGGTGCGGCCGTTGCCACAAGGGCGACACCCGCGTGCCCGCGCGGCCTTCCGACCTGATGGAAGGGAAGCCGTTGACCGCGCATCTTGTTGTTGACCTGACGGTTCCCGAACGCTCGCTGATCCTAACGGCGCCGCTCGCAAAGCAGGCCGGCGGCTTGGCCGAGCGGCCTGCGACCGCCGCCAGCGAGCTGGTCGGGAAGGGCAAGGGCTGCGTGGCCGTGTTCGCCGGCGCCGACGATCCCGGCTATCAGGCGCTGTTGACGGAAATCCGCGACTGCAAAGGCATCCTCGACCGGATGAAGCGGTTCGACCTGCCGGGGTTCCGTCCGCGCGAGGAATACATTCGCGAGATGAAGCGCTACGGCTTCCTGCCCGAAACGCTCGGCCCCGGCGACCCGATCGACGTCTATGCGACGGAGAGGAAGTACTGGGAGTCGTTCTGGCTCAAGCCCCCGGCGCAAACGGCCAGCGCCGAGAAAGCGGGCACGGCTGAGCATTAAGGAGAGCAATTCATGACGCTTCGCGGCACTCGGAAACGAACGAGAATCGGGGTATGGAGTCCCGCCTTCAGGCGGAATCGTCAAAGTCCACAGTCAACTCGATCCCTCCATTCCGCCTGAAGGCGGGACTCCATACCCCGATTTTCCGAGCAGCCGCCTATTCTCCCTTTTCTTGAATCGGCAGGCGCATGGTGAACACGCTGCCGCGGGCGGGCGGGGCTTGCGGGCGGTAGTCCAGGCGCCCGCCGTGCGCTTCGACGATCTTGCGCGAGATGGCCAGCCCCAGGCCCACGCCGCGCGGCTTGGTGGTGAAGAACGGCTCGAACAGCCGCGCGCGAACTTCTTCCGATACGCCGGGGCCGTCGTCGGAGACTTCCACGACGATCCAATCGCCCTCGCGCGCGGCCCGGACCGCGATCGCGCCGCGGCCCGAGAGCGCCTCCGCCGCGTTGCCGATCAGGTTAAGCAGCGCCTGATGGAGTTTCTCCTCGTCGGCGAGGATGGCGGGAAGGCCGTCCGCCGCGTCCGCCGTCGTTTCGATCTCCCAGAAATCCGCCCGCATGCGGCACAACCGAAGCGTCTTGGCCACCAAATCGTCCACGCGCGTCGGCGCCAGATCGAGCCGTGTTTCCTGGGAGAAGGCGAGGAACTCATTCACCAGCGCATCGAGGCGATTCGTCTCCTGGGCGATGATCGCCGCCAGTTCGGCGCGGCCTTCGTCCTGAGGCCTCTGGAGCAACGCCTGCGCGGCGCCGCGGATGGCCGAAAGCGGGTTTTTGATTTCGTGCGCCACGCTGGAGGCCATCTCGCCGAGCGCCGCCAATCGCTCGGAACGCCGGATCCGGTCCAGCAGTTCAATGCGCTGGAGATTGGCCGCGCCCTCGGCGACGAGCGCTTCCAACGCGGACAAGGCGGGACTTTCCAGACGCCGTTGATCCGATGGCCGCGAAACCAAAATCGACAAACCCGGACCAGGAAGTTCTCCCGCGCCGATCGCCAGGTCCACGCGCGCCCGGCGGCAGGCCTGCGCGAGTTCGGCCAGTCTCTCGCGGCGCGGGCTGTCGGGCGACAGCCGGTCGCCGGCGCGTTCGAGATCCTCGACGATGACCGGTTCGGGCCGCTCCGGCAGCCGATCCATGAGGCCGGCCAACTCCGGCGCCGGCGCGACGAACGTTTCTTCGTCCCACATCCGCCAGGCCTCTCCGCCGGAACGCATGAGGAGCCGAATCGCCGAATGGGGCGTCATCCGCCGCGCCGCCTTCGACAACGCGCGGGCAAGCTCCGGCAGACTCACAATCGCCGCCGATCGCGCGGCGAAGTCCAACGCGGCCTGATGCGGCCCAAACCGTTCGGGGTAGAGCAGGCGCCGAAGCGGACGGGTGAGCCGCTCCAGGATCGCCGCCGGCAGGGCCCAGATGATGAAGCCAAAGACGATGCCGGCGAGGAACAGCGCCTCGCGGCCGAAGCGTTGGAAGCGGCCCGCGAGAAGCATCGCGCCGGCCAGGCAGACCCCCGCGTAGAACAGCAGCGCAAACGCGCGGCGCAAGGCCAGTTCGAACTCCAGCGCCTGCCCGCGGAAAATGGCGTAGGCGGCGATCGCCGTGGCGACGAGCATGCCGATCCGCGCGGCGGGCAGTTCGGGATGTCCCGCGAGTTTGGCGCCCAGGTTGACCGCCGCCGTCGCCAGGCCCACTCCCAACGCGGCGGCGACGAACTTCAACCGGTTGCGAAACGGCGCTGAAGAGGTGCGCGCCATCGCCAGCGCGAGCACCGTGACCGAATAACCAAGCGCGACGAGGGAAAGCGCGTTGGCCTCGTAATCCAGCGCCAAACGGGTCGGCGCCTCCGGCAAGCGCCCCGCGCGAACCAGCGCCATGCACGTCGCCAGGGCGGCCATGCTCAGCAACGAGACCGCCAGCGTCGCGCGCAAGATGCGCCGGCGCCGCCCGCCGGCCAGCCCGAGAAACGAGTGCATGAAATCCACCAGGGCAAAGCAGAAGAGAAGCACGCCGCCGGTGACGAGGCCGTAGGCGAGCCGACTGGCCAGCCCTGGCCCGCCCACGAAGAACCCCGCGTTCCACACGAAGAGCGACAGGGCGAGAAGGAAGAAACGGCTGTAGACGGGCGAACGAAAGCCCTGAGCCGCGGACAACACCATCAGGCCGAGGTAGACCGCCCCGGCGACGAAGGTGGAGAAGGTGTGGAGTTGGTCGGGGGTCATTCGGGGGTCTTTCGCGTTGATGGTTGTGGACGAGCCGAGGCGGACGGGGTGGACGAACTGGACGGAGTGGACGGCCATCCAGCGTTCGTTGGGGCTGGTCCCCGCTTGAGATGGCTGGGCGTCAAACCCGCCACCCCGCCGGCCGAGGGTTGCCGCCGTCCTGCGCGCGTTCGACCAGCGCCTGAAGGAGTTCGAACTCCTTAGCGTCGAACCATGTCTTCTTGCAGGCGAAGCAGCGATCCACCGGGATAAAATACTGATAACTGAACGAGCGGTTTTGCATTGGCGCGCGGCACGCCGGGCAGACGCACGCGCCCGCCCGCGGGTCCGACGGCTTCGCCACCGGGCCGCGGCGGACGACGTAGTGCTCCGACAGCCATTCCTCGGCCTCGCGGCGGAACTCCGCGCTGAACTTGCGCTCGCGCCGGCCCAGCACGCGCAGGATGCGATCGTTGTCCGCCAGCGTCCCGCCGCAGGCCGGACATCGCTCCACGGGCACGCCTTCGTACCACACGCGTTCCAAGGCGTCCGGGCAGCGCGGGCAGAGATGCGCGCTCTTCTTCACGTGATTCCGGCGAAAGACCAGGTTGAGCAGCGGGTCGTTGAACGCCGGGCGCGCGGGGCCCGCGGCTTGCTCCCTTCGCACCCAGGATTGCGGATGAAACGCGCTGAACTCGGCCAACGCCTGAATGTCAAGCGGCCCTTCCCAACCTTTCTCCGTTTCCAGCATCCACCGCTGGCCGGCGGTCTCCGCGCTCTCCAAGGGAGGCGGCGGCGGAGCGGACTCGGCCTTCAGCCCTTCCAACATCTCTTCCATCGTAATGCCGACGGTCTCCAGGAGTTGGTTGACGCGGCCGCGGATGGGCGGATGGCTGGAGAACAGGTCGGCCAGGAATCCCTCCCGCTCGTCGAGCGCGAACAGGCGCGAGGGGACGATGAAGACCGGCGTGAGCGCCTCGGCGAAATCGCCCAGGAAGTGGTTCTCGCCCGCGATGCGAAAGAGCGCCTCGGCCATCGCGCGCGGATGGCGCGTCAACTCGACGGCTTTGGCGTCGGCCCGCCACTCGCGGCGGCGCGAGATGGCCGTCTGCAGCAGAGTGGTGAACGCGCGGGCGAGGAAGGCGAAGACCGGCGGGCCGCCTCCTCGCTCTTCCTCCGCCATCTCGTCCAGCGCGTCGGCGAACGCCAGCAGCGGCGCCGCCATCGCGCAGACCCACGTCGCCAGCCGGCAGTCGTGATTGGCCAGATGGGCCATCTCGTGCGCGGCGACCGCTTGCGTCTGGTCGCGATTGAGTTTGGAAACAACGCCTTCGGTCAGGCCGATAATGGATCGTTTTCCATCGGCCAGCGCGAAGGCGTTGGCGTCGAGCGAGGGCACGATCGCCACCCGCGGATGCAGGCCGCCGGCGGCCACGCCCAGTTCATCCACGATTCGCACGAGGCGCTGGTGGTAGGCGTCTTCGGGATCGGGAGGACGCGCCGAAAGGGTCTCCAGGATGATGCGCACGCCGTGGCGTTCGGCGAACCACACCTGGAACAGCCAAAGAAGGGCGGACAGGCCGAGGGCCGGCGGAAGCGCGCGAAGGGCGGCCTCGGCGTTCGACGGGAAGAAGAGCCACGCGACGGCGAAGCACAGGCCGAAGAAGAAGCCGAAGTACACGCCGTACAGCGCCACGGCAAGGAGCCAGATCCGTCGCGATTCCTCCCGTTGCGCGGCGAAGAAGTCGGTTTGCATAGTGGCGCGGGCTTTTCAGCCTGCGCTCTTGGGCGTGCCGCGGGGCTCTAAAATGCGCAGGCTCGAAGGCCCGCGCCACTATACCGATTTGCATTGCGCGAAGGAAACCGAATTCCTACAAACAGCGGCGCGGGCTTTCGAGCCTGCGCTCTTGGGCGCGCCTCGGTCCGCCGCGGACCTGGCGAAGGAGGGCGCATGGAATCTCAAGCCGGACGATGGCGCGGTCGAAGGCGAAACGTACGACGCCGTTCTCTGGCTCGGCGATCCGGCCACGCCGAACGGGCGCCTGGCGGCGGAAGTCCAGCTTGCGTCCAAGGCCCAATAAGACCTATAAGGCCCATACGACCCATTAAGGGGGGACACGGTGGATTCTCAGCCCGATGAAGTGGCGTCGCGAGACGCAACCGGGGTGTGGCGCATCAAGTGCGACATCACCAATCCGAACCTCCCCGCCCTGGAGGTCTGGGGGCGCGGTCCGGCGCTGGAAGGCGAAGGCGACATGGTGCTGGATCTGAGCCAGGTGCACATGGTGGACTCCAGCGGCATCGGCCTGATGCTGGTGCTGGTCCGGGGCGCGCGCGCCAAGGGCGGCAAACTGGTGCTGCGCGGCGCCAACGAACTCATCCGGAATGTGTTGAAACTGACCGCCATGGACCGGCTTCTGGTGATTGAGCCGTAACCTCGTTCATTCTCGCGTCCAAACTCTTGCCGATGAGGACGTCGCTCCTCCCGGGAACGGCGCCTGCGAGAGAATCATGGCAAAATGCTCACGGCGCCCTGCTCTCCTTCGCCGCGCGCTTCCTTGCGCCGCTCGATGCGCTGTCCGGCCGCCTGCTCCAAGAGGTCGAACTGCTTCTGAAACAGGCCCGTGCGGGTTTGAACCGTATCGCCGAGTTCCTGGTAGGCGTCGGAGGCCTTCGTGTGCGCGGGCCAGGGCGGAAGCCCTTCGCCGTTGGGGTCGCCCGTCTTGGCGAAATTGACCCAGTAGGATTGCATGGTCTTCGACAGGTTGCGATCGACCGCGCGGAGCATCAGGACGCGGGGCAGCGTCTGGAACACGTACGGCAGTTCCGCGGCGTGGAACGCCCCCAGTTTCGACGCGGCGCCGGTCGGCGCGACATGCGTAAAGTAGTAGCAATACGCCGGCGCGCCGACCTTCTCCATGGCGCGGGCCATGGCGCGCGCCGGCTGGCCGAAGGCCGACAGCGTGGTGAAATGATCGACCGCTTTTAGGACGTCGTTGTTCTCGATGGGGAACAACTCCAGGGCCTCCGGCGCCTGTTTCCCAAAGAGCGTCCGCACCATGAGCTGATATCCCGTGGCGCCTTGCACCGGCGCGTTGCGCAGGAAGACGGTCCCTTCGTTGGCGTTGAAGCCGGCCATGAACGGCACGGCGGCTTGTTGTCCGGACTCGAACAGATACGCCGGATCGTCGGGCAGCGCCCAGCCGTCGATGATCCAGCCGAAATGCGTGCCCTTGCCGAACAGTCCCTGCGCGGGATTGGAGACGTCGATCAACTCCCGCGGGGTCTTGGCGCGCAACGCGGCCAGCGGGTCCGGCGCCTGGGAACAGCCGAGCGCGTCGGCGATCCGCTCGCCGACCTTTCCCATCGGCTCCTGCCTGCTCCATGGTTCGCGCAGGTGGCGGTTGCGCCCCTCGGCGCCGCCGCTCTCCGCGATGGCGCGGTGAAACAGGCCGCGCGCCAGCGGCGAGACCATCAACCGCGCCACGCTGGCCGAGCCGGCCGATTCGCCGAAGATCGTCACGCAATCCGGATCGCCCCCGAACGCGGCGATGTTGCGCTTGACCCATTGCAGCGCCTCGATCTGGTCGAGGAAGCCGTAGTTGCCCGAAACGCCGCGCGGCGACTCCTTCGAGAGAAGCGGGTGCGCGAAGAAGCCGAGGGGGCCGAGACGGTAATTGATGGTGACAAGGACGACTCCCTGGCGCGCGAAATTTGTTCCCTCGTAGATGCTCAGCGAGCCGGCGCCGGTCGTGCAGCCGCCGCCGTGGATCCAAACCATCACCGGGAGCTTGGCGTCGGCGTTGGAGGCCGGAGTCCACACGTTCAGGTACAGGCAGTCTTCATTCTGCGACCCTGGGTCCGTGCCCATCAGCGATTTCGGCTGCGGGCAGGCGGGGCCGAACTTGTCGCACGCGCGCACGCCGTCCCAGGGCTTGACGGGTTGCGGCGGCTTCCAGCGCAGCTCGCCGACGGGCGGCGCGGCGAAGGGGATGCCTTTGAACACGCGGATCTTGCGGTCGGCGTCGGCGTAAACACCGGCGATGCGGCCCGTGTCGATCGCGACGGCCTCGGTGGCGGCGGATTTCGCCGGCGCGCTGTCCTGAGTCGCGCCGATCAGTGGAGACAAAAGAAACGCTATGGCGTAGCCGGATACGATCTGCCTGAACGCCCGCATATTCGTACGCCTCCTTTCATTCGACCGGCGACTCTCGCAAAAAGTCACTCCGGTATGGAGTCCCGCCGTTAGGCGGAGTAGATCGAATCGGGGCTGAAGATCCAAGCGGCCATTCCGCCTGAAGGCGGGACTCCATACAAAGACTCAGAACCCCTCTTTCCATGCGCTCAGCGGCCTGAGCGCGGGAGGCGGCGCGGAGGCGCCGTCC
Source organism: Candidatus Sumerlaeota bacterium (assembly GCA_026398515.1). Taxonomy (GTDB): domain Bacteria; phylum Sumerlaeota; class Sumerlaeia; order JAPLSS01; family JAPLSS01; genus JAPLSS01. Next base: position 8,148 of record JAPLSS010000416.1, read on the forward strand.
TTCCATTCCGGCGCCAGGAGAACGGCGACTCGCACGTCGCCCCGCTGACCAGGCAGGCGCGCCATCAGGCGGCTGACTCCGGCGTTGTCGCGTTGGCCTTTCTCGTTGGCCGTCGATTCGACCGCGAACTCGGCGCCGGAAGGCGAGAGGATCTGCGCCATCAGGCGTCGGTTGTCGCGGGACAAAAGCGCTTTCCCGCCCGGTTGAATTTCGATCTTCGCGTCGGTGGTCATGCCCCAGGCGAACTCGCAAGGGCTCTCCATCTCAAACTCGTCCTGCGTCAGAACCGCCCGCCGGCCAGGCAGGACCGCGATTCCCCGCATCGCCTTCCGCGCCTTGGGATAGGCGGAGGTCAGATCGAGGATGGCAAAGGCGCGGTCGGGCTTGAACTCGAATTCGACGAACGTCGCCTTGCCGTCGAGGCCCTGGTTTTGATTGTCCAGGAGCGGGACATTGTGGCTCCGCGAACTCGGCCGGAAATAGGACCAGCGCGGAGCATCGGAGCCTTGGTGATCGAAGTAGCCCGGCAGGCCGTACTTGTCCGAACCCAAATCGCGCGCCCAGCGGGTCCCCAGCGCGTCGAGTTCGAAATTGCCGAGGTCCAGGTGCGCGTGACTGACCGTGTTGTAACCGGCTTTGACACCGACAAAGAGCGCGCCGGGATCGTCCCATGCGCTGCGCATGACCGCCAGTTCGACCGGCCCCCGGAACCGCCGGTCGAGCGGGAAGTCGGCGGCGGCGCCCTGGGGCGGAGGCTGATACCACAGGAGATGCTCGGCCGTGCCGTCGCCCTTTTTCAGTCCCTTGTGCAAGTACGCGGAGAAAACCGGCTGGTCGAAGCGCCGCGCGAGCCAGAACAGGACGGACATGTCCTTGCCCATCGTCTCGCCGCCGGCGTCGGCGTAGTTGAGGCCCATGCCCGTCGGCCCGGTGGTCAGGATCGGGTGGAATCCGGTGTTCGAGAAGCCCGGCGAATCCGACAGCCCGAAATCGGACCCCAGCGCCGATTGCAGCGAGGCGATGGCGTAGACGGCGTAGCGCGTGGCGTACCACCAATACACCGGCCCTTCCGGCCACAGCCCGTCCGGCGCGTAACTGGCCATGGCGAGGGGCATGGACTGAAGAGCGTGGGAGAGAATGGCTTCGGACAGTTCGCCGTCGGTCTCGGCGATCGCCAGAGCGCCGACGACCAGTCCGCCGTTGCAGACCAGGTTCCAGTTGTTCGTCCCGGTCGTCCACGTCGCGTGAAGCCGTCCCTCGTAGGCGTCGAGGCCCGGCTTCATCGCCTTATCCACCAATGCCTGCCGAATGGTCTCGCGGGAGGCGGCATCGAGGTAGTCATACAGCCAGTCATAGCCGACGCCCAGGGCGTTGGACATTTCGGCCGTGTCGAGAAAGTGCTTGGGATTCCAGTCCGGGAACGCCGCGGCATGGAGCATGAGATCGCGCGCCTGGGCCGCATAGGTTTCTTTCCGCGTCAGCCGCCAGGCCAGGCCGAGGGTGTAAATCCGGGCGAGAGTCTGCTTGCTGACGCGGAGCATTCCGCCGGGGCTGTCCGTCGCGGGAGGCTCTTCCTGCAGCGCTTTGTCCGCCGCGGAAAGAAGATCGCGATAGAGGCCTTGGAGAGGCGAATCCTTGGGGGCTTGGGCAAGTCGCGACTGAAGGTTGGCCAGATCGGCCTCCTTCATCAACAGGCGGGGATGGCTTTTGTCGAGCGCGGCCAGGATGCGGGTCGGCACGTCGGGCTTTTTCTCCGGCGAATCCGATTGGGCAGAGACTCAAGAAACACACACGACAAACAACAGCGAGAAACGAGAGGCATTGGCCGTGCGCAGGGATCGCATGTCACACATCTCGCTCCATTCTCGAAGTCATCGGCGCCAAGCAAGAGGTTCCGCCGTTCTCCGAAGATTTGCAAGGGCGTAAGGGAAACGCCAATAGGTCCGGGCGCTTGAGTGGCGCAGGCTTTCCAGCCTGTGCGTTATTCCGTTGCGATTTCCAAAGCTGCACAGGCTGGAAAGCCTGCGCCGCTTTGAATTTCATTTGATCGGCGCGAGCGGCTATGGAAGGCTGCCTTGGGGTCCCGATTTCCTGACGGAAGAGGATGTGCGATGACGGACATGAGACGACGCGAGTTCCTGGGGCGCATGGCGGGCGGCGCGGCGGCCCTGGGTCTGAGCAACACGATGGCGGCGCCCGTAGCGCCGGCGCCCTCGGCCGACAAGCCCAACGTGATCATTGTGTTCAACGACATGATGCGGCGCGACAGCGTCGGGGTCTATGGCGGGCGCAACGTGGCGACGCCGAACCTCGACCGCCTGGCCGCCGAAGGGATGATGTTCACCAACGCCGTTTCCTCGTGTCCGTTGTGCACGCCCTACCGGGGCATGCTTTTCACCGGGCAGTATCCGACCCACTCCGGCATCGTGTGCAACAACGTCCGCGCCAAGGGCAACCAGCGCGGCATCGCCCACGTGTTCGCCGAGGCGGGTTATAAAACCGGGCTCATCGGCAAGTTTCATCTCAACTACCCCCGATCGGTCGACTATGTTCCGCCGGGGCCGCAGCGACTGGGATTCGAGCACTGGGAGGTCTTCAATTTCTCCACCACGTTCATGAACACGCCGTACTGCAAGGACACCCCGGATGTCCTGCACATGAAGGGCTACGAGAACGACGCGGAAGTCGACATGGCTATGCGGTTCATCGCCGAGCAGAAGCAAGCCGGCCGGCCGTTCTTTCTCGTCGTCGCCCCTCACCCGCCGCACGGCCCGCGCAACGCCTCCAATACGCCGGAAGAATACCTTGCCGGGTTGCCGGAGAAATTCGAATGGCCGAAGAACGCCGAGATGCGCCGAGGGAACGCAAACTCGGCGCGCTATTATTACGCGATGGTCCGCGGGGCCGACGCGAACATGGGCCGGCTGCTCGCGTTTCTCGACGAGCAGGATCTGGCGAAGAACACCATCGTCATCTATAGCGCCGACCACGGCGACATGTTCGGCAGCCGCGGCCTGGAGGGGAAGAACCTTCCATACGCCGAGTCGGTGGACGTTCCGTTGTTCATTCGCTGGCCGGGGCGCATTGCCGCCGGCTCCCAGAGCGACGCGCCGTACACGCCGATCGATCACCTGACCACGCTGGCCGGCCTGCTCGGCTTTCCGCGGCCGGAGACCGCCGACGGCGCCGATCTCAGCTCGGTCTTGCTGGGCAAGGGCGACAACGTCCGCGACGCGGCGCTGATGGGCAACTACACCTCCAGCATGAGCGGCTTCCTGACCATGAAGCCGAAGATGGAATGGCGCGCGGTCAAGACGAAGCAACACACCTATGTCAAGTGGCTCGATGGAAGCGAGTCGCTGTGGGACAACCTCGCCGATCCATTTCAGGAGACGAACCTGGCCGAGGACCCGGCGAGCGCTGCCCTAGTGGAGCAGCTCCGTTCGACTCTCAAGGATTTCCTGGCGAAAGCGCACGACGACTTCCGCCCCGGAACCGGCTACGCGGAGTGGTATGACAAGAACCGCAACCTGTTGATGACGGCGCTGGGGCCGGTGTGAATTGTCGATTGTCGATTGCCGATTGAACGACATCGGGCGCGCCTTCCGTGGCGTAGGCTTTCCAGCCTGCGCGTTTCAGGCGCCGCGGATAATCTCCTCATGCGCAGGCGGGAAAGCCTACGCCACTTGACAATCATCCGTGCGCTTTGGCGCTTCGGCGCGAGCGCTTCGCCGGGGCGGCCACCCGTGTCGCTACTTCAATGAGGGAACGAAGCGCGTCATTGACGGCCTCTTCCGTAGGAAACGCCCGCGCGACCTCGGGACTCAGGAGCACGACGTTGGTCCCAGCTCGATACGCCTTCAAATGCTTGCCCCTGACCCCAGGGCCGAGGTCTTCGCGCCGGTACTCCGGGCGTAGATCGTCCTCGCTAACCTTCTTCATATATCTTTCTCTCCTGGCGCGTCATCAGGCGCGCACTGATAATCCTTACCCTCTCCCCACGATCCAGATGTGAGATTACCAGCAACCGGTCCATGTGGGAAAGCCCAAACGTCAGGGATCGAGGCTCGACGTTGGAATGATCCGGGTCCGCAAAGGTGATCGCCAGCGGATCTCCAAACACCGTGGCGCCCTCTTGAAAGGACACGCCGTGTTTTCGCCAGTTTGCCTCAGCTTTGTTCGGATCCCATTCGAATGGCATGTTCTTTCATTCCTCTCAAGGAAAGAGGAAAGGCCCCGTCTCTATCGTCAACCACGGGTTCTCATCATGCGCAGGCTGGAAAGCCTACGCCACTCAAAACCCTGTTCAAGATCTCAACGATTCGGACATTGGTTTCCGGGTCTTTGACGGCGATGCGCAACGCGTGGACGCCGAGGTTCGCGCCCATGGCGGCGACGTCCCGCAGATACAGTCCGCGCTTGCGGCATTCCGCGACCACTTCGGCGGCGGTCGGACCATCTTCCGGCAAATGGCAGAGCACGAAACTGGCGACGCTCGGAATGACCTCGATGCCGCCGAGCATTCTCAGCTCTGCCACCAATTCCTCGCGGTACATGTGGGTTTCGGCGTAGCGCGCCGCGTAGTAGGCTGGATCGTTCAACGCATGAACGGCGGCGATCTGGCCCGGCAACCCGACCGCCCATGGCGGCGTGAGCGGGCGCAACCCTTCGAGAACACAAGGCGAAGCGCAGAGGTACGCCACCCGCGCGCCGCTCAGCGCATAGACCTTGGACATTGACTTGCAGACGATCACGTTGTCGCGCAACGCGGCGAACCGCTCGAGCGACTGACCCGCCCCCGCGTATTCCACGTAGGTCTCGTCGATCCACACCCGCGTTCGCGCCGGGGCTTTGCGCAGGGCCTCTTCGAGCCGCCCGCGCCGAACGTGGCGGCCGGTCGGGCTGTTGGGATTCACCAGGATGACCAGGTCGTAATCCCTGGCGAAAGCGGCCTCCAGCCGCACGCAATCCAACGAATAACTCTCCTCCCGTTTGAGAGCCAGTCGGTCGACACGGCAGCCAACGACCTCTTCAAGCACGTGCGCGTATTCGCCGTACATGGGATCGAGGATCAGGACACGCGAGTCGGCGCGCAGCCACCGGGGAAGCGCCAGGAAGATCAGCGCCGAAGAGCCGGCCCCGGGCAGGATGCATTCCGGGGGAACGCCGCGAACGCGCGCGATGGCGCGGATCAGGCCGCCGCAATCGGTGGGCGGAGAGGTCCGTAGAATCCACGGCAGATGCTCCCGCAGCGCCTGGACGACCTTCGGCGAAGGCGGGAACCAGGCGTCGAGCACGTCGGCGTTGATGATGGAGCGGCACCGGCCGAGATCGTCGAATTCGTCGCCGATCGCATCGAAGAA
>JAPLSS010000384.1 GCA_026398515.1 Candidatus Sumerlaeota bacterium
GCGGCGAATGTGCCGTCGCCGTTGTTCAAGAGCACACTCACGGTACTTCCCGGGGGGGGCTGGTCCGGGGCAAAATACCCGCAATCGGCCACAACCAAATCCGGATGGCCATCACCGTTGAAATCGCCGCTCGCCAGCCGCCAGCCGCCATTTCCGGTTCCATAGTCGATGGGGACGGGAAGGGCAAAGGTGCCGTTAACGTTGCCAAATAGTACGCTCAGGAAGTTGGTGTCCACGGTAACGACCAGGTCCAGTATGCCGTCGCCATTGAAGTCTCCGGTGATCACGTCGTAGGCGTCGCCGCCGGTCGGATAGTCGATATGAGGGCCGGTTCGCGAAGCGCGCCGAATGAGCCAGGTTCTCGCCGGGTTTCACAAAGACTGGATCTTTCACGAGCAGCCGGGCGTCAAGCATTGGTGGAGCATCAAGGGCAATTCCGGCGCGGCCTGCGTGGATTGGCCGCCGATGTTCGACTTCTTCGCCCGGCATCGCCTTCCCGCGCCGGAAGAAATCCGCGAGGTCGATTTCACCACTGCCAGCCCGGGCGTCTCGGCGCGCTGCCGATGGCTGACAATCGAAGACCAGATCCGGCGCAACGCCCTGAGTTCCGCGTCGATCCGCCGCAATCCGGTCGCCCGCCGCTTGGATGGAACGACCTCCAACGTCGCCTGTCTCGCGCTCGATCTGGCGCCCCTGGCCCCGGGCGAGCCGGTCGCCGCCCGTCTGGACGAACAGGATTTGGAGATCCCCTGGCCCGACACAGGCTCGCGCGTATGGCTGGCGCGCGCGAGCGGGCAGTGGGCGGTCGCGCCGCGGCCGTCGCCGGCCATGAAAGGGCCGCATCGGTATGGCCCCTTCAAGCAGGCGTTCAACGAACGGTTCCTGTTTGTGTATGGAACGAAAGGCTCGCCGGAAGAGAATGAGTGGGCGTTGGGGAAGGCCCGCTACGACGCTGAAACGTTTTGGGTCCAGGGCAACGGATCGGTCGACGTCGTGGCCGACACCGCGTTCGATCCCTCGCGCGAGCCGGACCGCGGCGTCATTCTCTATGGCAACTCGCAAACCAACGCGGCGTGGAGCGCGTTGCTCGGCGACAGCCCCGTGCAGGTCGGCTCGCGAAGCGTGCGCATTGGCGAGCGCGAGATCGAGGGCGACGACGTGGGCTGCCTGTTTCTGCGCCCGCGCCCCCACACGGATCGGGCGTGCGTCGGCGTGGTTGCGGGAACCGGCCTGAAGGGCATGCGCTTGACCGATTCGCTTCCCTATTTCGCGGCGGGGGTGGAATATCCCGACTGCGTGGCGTTTGACTCCTCGGTGTTGGCGCGCGGCGTGGAAGGGGTCCGGGCCGCGGGATTCTTTGGCGGCGATTGGGGAGTGGACTCCGGCGAGTTCGCGTTTTCGGAATAGAGAAAACGCCCCTGAAGACTCGCAACAAAGGCGAAAGCGTTCTTGCGCCTCTTCCCGGCTATCGAGGTTGACATGGCGAACAAGACATCCGCGGCGCCGCATGCCGCGCCTCATCCCGATTTCCCCGTTGCGCGCGTCTTGGGCCTCGTAGAGCGCGAGGCGGCGAAATACAAAACGCCGATTGTGACGCGCCTGTCGCAATCGAAGCGCACGCCCTTCGAGATTCTGGTTTCGACCGTCCTTTCGCTGCGCACGCAGGACCAAACCACCGCCGAGGCCTCGGAGCGCTTGTTCGCCCACGCCCGCACGCCGGAGGAGATGATTCGGCTCGGCGAAAAGGAAATCGCGCGGCTCATCTACCCGGTCGGCTTCTACAATGTGAAAGCGCGCAACCTGATCGAGATCTCCCGCGCGCTGATCGAACGTTTCGGCGGCGCCACGCCCGACGATCTGGAGGAGTTGTTGACGCTGCCCGGCGTGGGGCGCAAGACGGCGAACCTGGTTCTCACGCTTGGGTATCGCCTGCCGGGCATCTGCGTCGACACGCACGTGCACCGGATCACCAACCGCTGGGGCTACGTGAAAACGAAAACGCCTGAGCAGACCGAGTTCGCCCTGCGCGCCATCCTGCCCACACGCTTCTGGATTCCGATCAACGACTGGCTGGTGACCTTCGGCCAGAACGTCTGCCGCCCCACCTCGCCCAAGTGCAGCGAATGCCCGCTGGAGACACTGTGCCCGAAGATCGGGGTGGCGAGGAGACGATAGGAACCCAAGCAGAAGGCGGTTCGTGGCGTAGGCTTTCCAGCCTGCGCTCTTGAGCATCTGGCGTAGTTCTCACATGCGCAGGCTGCTGACCGCCGGCTGCCCCAACGAGTGCCGGTATTGCTACGCGCAAAGCTATCCGCATCATCCGGGCTGGGGCAAGGTGGCGTTCTATGCCAACGCCCTGGAACGGCTGCGCGCGGAGTTTCATTTGCTGCGTCCGAAGCCGTTCCTTGTCTACTTCAGCACCGCCGGCGAGCCGTTCCTGCCCATTGAGCCGATTCTCGATCATCTCTTCGGCGTCATGGAGTTTCTGCTCGGAGAGGGCGTCCGCGTCTTCATCTCCACCAAGTGCTGGATCCCCGAGCGATTCGTGGATCTCTTTCGCGCCCATCCAGGTCTGGTCTTCGTTCAGGTGGGCGTGACGACGCTCGACGACGGCGCGCGTCAGGTCCTGGAGCCCAATGCGGCGACCGTGGCCCAACGCCTGGATAACCTGACGCGGTTGTTAGAGAACGGCGTGGCGTCGGAGGCGCGGATGGACCCCCTCGTGCCGGGGCTGACGGATGATGAACTGTCGTTGGACGCCTTGTTGTACGAGCTCTCGCGCCGCGGCGTTCGGCAAGCGGCGGCCTCGTATCTCTTCCTGCGGTGGGGGATTCGCTGGCCGTCGGGGTTGGCCTGGAGCGCGTGGTCGTTTCAGACGATGCGCCGGCTGTACACCCACCGCGTTGACAACTACTGCGGCGGCGGGCGCATCTGGCTGCCGTCGAGCGAATATCGGCGGCGGAAGTACGCGGACCTGAAGACGCTCGGCGACGCGCACGGGATTCAGATTCATCTATGCCGCTGCAAAAACGCCGATGTCACCGAGGAATGCTGCCACCCGCGGCCTACTCTGCGCGGCGCGTGGGAGTTGCGCCGCGCTCCGGCCTCAAACGATCCGCCCGGCCAGCCGGCTTCGTTTCTCTGAGCGAGATAGGGAAGGGTCCACGCCGCCAGGGCCGCTACAACCCATCGCCACCCGGAAAGACAGAGCGTCATCCGGCGAGAAACCTTCTCTTTCCGTGTCTTCCGTGGATTCCGTGGTCCCAAATGCTGTTCCCAGGTTGAATGGCTGTCGCTGTCGGGGACGCCGCCCTCGCCGAGGGCGGCTCGCGCCCCAAACTCCGGATGCCTCGCGCGGCTGACGATTTCCCGTCGCTCCTCCACGCAAGGTCGCCCTCGGCGAGGGCGGCGTCCCCGACGGCGAGTCTCATTCCATCTTTATTCCTTCGCCTCCGTCAGGGCGGCGGTGGCGGATTCGGCCACGTTGGCCCACATCTCCCATTCCGCCTTGAGGAACCGCATCGCGTGGTCCCACAGGCTGTCCTCGGGGTCCTGGTGGGCGTGCTCCTGTTGAATCAGCGTCTCGTAGACGCCGAGGGCGCGGCGGGCGGTGGCGGAGATCGAGAAGTCGTGCGCGGTCGAGAGAGAGGCGGCGCGCATCGGCGTGCGGTTGCGCATCGGCGTGCCAGCGATCCCGCGCAACGCGGCGGCGAACGATTCGACGCTCTCCTCTCGCAGCAGCCGCCCGTTGACGCCGTCGCGCACGACCTCTCTCGCGCCCGGCGCATCCAACGCGACGACGGGGACGCCGGCGGCCATCGCCTCGACCAACACCATGCCCTGCGTCTCGCTCTTGGAGGCGAACGCGAAGACGTCCATCGCGTGATAGGCGTCGCTCAACGTTGGTCCCGTCAGGATGCCCGCCACGTGCAGGCGTTTGCTCAGGCCCGCCGACTCAAAAATCGAGCGAACCGTCGCCTCCGACGGGCCGGTCCCGATGAGAAGGAACCGCGCCCGCGGGACGGCCCGCAGAAACGCGACCACGGTTTTGGCGAGGAATTCGAGGTTCTTCTCCGGCGCCAAACGCCCCAGATGCCCGACGACGAACGCCCGCGCCGGAATGCCCATCGTGGAGCGAAACGCCCGCCCGTCGCCGCGCGCGAACCGGTCCGTGGCGACGCCGGTCGGCACGACGGTGATCGGCTTCTCCACACCGCGGCGCCGCAGGACGCCGGCGATGCTCTCGCTGGGCGCGAAGACGTGCTGGCACAGGTTGGCGTAGCCGGTGGCGAGGTTGATTACGAAGCGCTTCATCGCGTCGGAATCGCCGGGGACGTAATGCGTGTACTGCTCGTACATGGTGTGGTGGGTGAAGACGATCGGAACTTTGTTCGTCGCCGCCAGGCGCAACGCCGTGGCGCCGACCAGGAACGGGTGATGGGAGTGAATCACGTCGGGGCGATAGTTCCTCAGCGCGATCTCCACGATTCCCGGCACGGGCAGGCGCACGGAAAAGTCGCTGCCGTTGAAATGCTGGATCGCCGGCAGGCGCACCACGTCCGGCTCCGTGTCGTCCTCGCCCTCGAAGACCGGGGCGAAGATCATCACCCGATGCCCCTGGCGGCGGTATTCCTGGGAAAACGATTCCACCGAGCGGGCCACGCCGCCGACGTGCGGCTTGTAAGTGTTGGTCATCATTAGGATGTTCATCGGAGCGCCCTGGATGGCCACGAAGAGGCACAAGAATCACAAGAGAAATAGGCGTGGTCATCGCTCTTGTGCTTCTTGCGCCTCTTTGTGGCCGACTCTCTCGCACCCACAGGCTGGAACGCCTGCGTCACGAACCACCGCTCTCTTCCCCGGCAGGCGGATTTCGAGGCTCTTGGGCGCTGCGCGCCAGTCCGCCTTCCACGCCGCCATGATCTCACTGCCGTCGCAGGAAACCACAAGCGAAATCGGGCCGAAGGACGTCGGGGCCGGGCCGAACGCCAACCGCCCGGGGTTCTCCAGCCATTGCGGCGGAATCCCCGAGCCGAGGATCAACCGCCCTTCGCTTTCCTCTTCGCGGACGAAGCAGTTGCGCAACATCAGGATCCATTCCGCCGACGCCCAGACGTGCTGCCCGTCGCCCATGCAGCCGCCCCGGGTCTGGGGGTGGATGGCTTCGGGCCATTGCCCCGTGGGCGAGGCCAGCGCCGCCACCGCCGCCATCCGCTCGGCGAACCGCGGATCGCCGGCGCGCAAATGGACCTGCGCCATGTGGAGCGTAAGGTAGGCGTTGACTCCGGAATGGACGATGTCCTGGAAGAACCCGCCGGCGATCAGGCACTCGCGCTCGAGGTAGTCCAACGTGTCCAGGAGGCGCGGATCGTCCGCCGGCCACAACCGCAGCGGATAGCCCGCGACGAGCGAGCCGATCGACCCGGCGTCCAGGCGCCGCGACGGCGCGGCGGGCATGGCGGCGCGGCCCAGGCGCTCCCGAGCGCGGCGCAGACTGCGCTCGACGGCCTCCATCAACTCGTCGGCCTCGCGGCGGAACCGGGCCGGGGATTGCGCGTCGCCGAGGCGTTCGAGCAGCCACGCCGCTGAGAGCAGCCCCGCTACGCTCCAGAAGTCGTCCCAGTAGTAGAAATCGCTCGGGCCGAAATGCTCGGCGCTGAAGCCGGCCGGCATCAGCCCGCCGTGGTCGGGGTCGCCTCCGGCGGGAAGGCGCTTGCGCACAATCCAATGCGCGCCGTTTCGGATCGCGGTCTCCCAGGTTTCCTTCGGCGCCTGCCCGGTCAGTTCGCAGAACCGCTGGAGGAGCCAGAGCGTCTCGCCGTTGGAATCCCACTCGCCCTGTTGCGAACGGAAGAAACCGCCCGCCGTCTGCCGCGCGAAGAACCGTTCCAACGCGCGCCCGGCCCGCTCCGCCAACCCCGCGCACAGCAGGGCATGCACGATGAAGGCTGCGTCGCGAAACCAAAATCGTTTGTAGGTGTACGGGCCGGGATACACTTCGGCGGCCGAATGCAGAACGATCGAGCGCAGCGCCGATTCGTAGAGGAATTGAAAGCGCTCGCCGGGGATTGTCAGATTGCACGCGCCTTCCAACGCCTTCGGCCACGAGGCCCCGTTCTCCGCTCCGCCCGGCGCCGCGACTTCGGTCGCGTCCTTTTCCAGGGGAACGCGGGCCGCGATTTCCCTCGGCGCGTTCGGCGGAAGGCGATAGAGCGCCATCGCCGTCGCCATCCCGACGTCGCATTCCACGGCCCGGCGTTCCTGCGCGCCGCGCCAATGCGAATAGACGTCGCCCGCCCGGTAGTTGGAAACCGCGTGGCGTTCCACGGGGTCGCTGAGCGCCGCGTGGGCCGCGCCGTTGACCCGCCATCCGCGGCGGTCCGGCGCCAATTCAATCGTGTGAATGAAACTGACCCCTTCGGGATTGTAGGGACGCAGGGCGATGGCGAGCCACGCCGGCGCGTCGGCCGAGCCCGTGGCGCGGATTCGGCATTCCGGCCCGCCGGCGCCGGAGACCACGTCGGCCGCCACGCGAAGCAACAGCCCGCCGCTTGCCGTCTCGGTCTCGACCGCCAGCCCCTCGTCCAGCACAAGGCGCTGCCGTGAATCCCGCGAGTATGGAGTCCCGCCTTCAGGCGGAGCGCGGCGATTGGGATCGGCCTCGGCCACGGACGATTCCGCCTGAAGGCGGGACTCCGTACTCGCGATCGCGGAGGCGCTTGCCGCAGGTTGCCGCGAAGGGAGGAGTTCCCGCCCGTCGTCGGCCAGAATCCAAACGTCGATCGACCAGCCGTCGAACAGGGGCGTCACGAGTCCGCGCGGATCGACGATGGGGGTGGCGGCGGACCGAGGCAGCCCGATGGCGGTCCAGTTGCGGTGCGTCAGATTGACGTGCGTCAACGAAAACGCGCGCGGAACGAACGAAGGGTCCCGCGGGTCGAATTGCCGGCACGCCCAATACGGCCAGACCCAGTCCAGATTGTGCTGAATGGCGCGGCTGTTGATCAGGCCGCGCGAATGGAACACCGCCCCCGCCCGCAGCAATTCGACCGGCTCCGCGACCTCGGAGGGCTGGGCGAACCGCCGCAGCCGGCCCCACACCGCGATCGGGTCGAGAAAGCCATGGCGTTTCGCCGCCTGGGAGATGACCCATTTCCATGGCAGCCATTTCAGCCACACGGCCTACTCCATCCTTTCCCGCGCGGCACGGCGCGCAGGTCGCAACACGCTTTGGCTCGCATTATGCATGCCGGTTCGGTACGATGATGCAAGAGGCCAAGGTTCGTAGCGCGACCTTCAGGTCGCGGCAGTTGCGGAGAACGAATGATACGACCTGAAGGTCGCACTACGAACAAGACGGCAGCCCCATGATCGGACACATCGAAAAGCACGCGCGGCGGGCCCGGCGGCGCTTGAGCCGCAGCGAGCTGGCCGTGCGCCTGCTGGGGCTGCCGCGATTCGACGACGGCGACGGCTCCGCGCCGGGGCTAATCCTGATCCAGGTCGACGGCTTCTCGCGCAAGCAGTTCCGGGAGGCGTTGCGCAAAAAGCGGCTCCCGTTCCTCCGAAGCCTCCTGCGCTCCGGGGTCTACTGCGTGCGCGACATGTATCCCGGGGTCCCCTCGACCACGCCCTCGATCCAGGGCGAGCTCTTCTACAACGTGCGTCAGTCTGTCCCCTCGATCAGTTTCTTCGACCGCCAACGCCGCCGGCTGGTCAATTTGCTCCAACACGAGCCGACGGAAATCGTCGAAGCGGAACTGCGCGCGAAAGGCGAGCCGCTTCTGCGCGGCGGCAGCGCGTACGCCGACATTTTCTCCGGCGGCGCGGAGACGACCCGCTTCTGCATCAAGGGCCTGGGATTCCGCGAAGCGCTCCTGGGCAAGCCGCCGTGGACGTTGTTGCTGCTGTTCCTGGTCAACCTGATCTCGTTCCTCCGGATCATCGGCTTGGGGATTCTCGAAATCCTGATCGCGGTCGCCGACATGCTGCGCGGGATCATCGCCACGCGCGAATTCCTGGCGGAGATGAAATTCGTCTACTGGCGCCTGGGCATTTGCATCGTGTTGCGCGAACTGACCGTGATCGGCGCCAAGATCGACATCGCCCGCGGCGTGCCGGTCGTGCACCTGAACCTGCTGGGCTTCGACGAGCAGGCCCACCGCCGCGGGCCGACCTCGCGCTTCGCCCACTGGACGCTGCGCGGCATCGACGCGGCGATCAAGCGCATCTGGACGGAGGCGAACCGATCGGCGTTGCGCGACTACGAGGTCTGGGTCTACTCGGACCATGGGCAGGAGGAAGTCGATTCGTACATCCGCCTCTATGGCAAGACCATAAGCCAGGCGGTCGCCGAAGTCCTGAAGGAATCGAGGCACGAAGCCAAGGACCGCGCCGAGGGACGCGGCGTGCGCGACTTGCGCGGCCGCATGCTGCGCGACGTGGCCCGGCGCAAGACCGACGCCGAAGCGCCCGCGGACGCCGAGGCCGAGCCGGTGCTGGCCGTGGCCGCCATGGGCGACCTGGGGCATGTCTACCTGCCTCGCCCGTTGCCTCCGGACGCGCAGGAAGCGTCGGCCGAGGCCCTCGTCCGCGAGGCTCACATCCCGCTGGTCCTGGCCGCCGATGGGACCGGAAGCGCGCGCGCCTGGACGCCCTCCGGCGCCTACCACCTGCCGCGCGACGCGGCGGCGGTGCTCGGCTTCGGGCGCCCGTATTTGAAAGAAGCGGCCGCCGATTTGACCGCCGTCTGCCATCACCGCCTCGCCGGCGACTTCGTCATCAGCGGCTGGACTCCGGGTGCCAAGTCGCTGACGTTCCCCGTGGAGCATGGCGCCCATGGCGGGCCGGGGGCGGAGGAGACAACCGCGTTCATCCTGGCGCCGAAGGACGCGCCGTTTCGCATCCCCGACGGTGACCGACCGCTCCGGCCGCGGGACCTGCGCCAGGCCGCGTTGCGCTACTTGAAGCGCGTGCCCGACGAATCGCCGCGCATCCGCACCGTCATCGCTCCGCTTCCGGAAGGCGTGGCGCGGCTCTTGACTTACAACGTTCACAGCTGCGTCGGCATGGACGGCAAGATCTTCCCCGAGCGCATCGCCCGCGTCATCGCCCAATACGAGCCCGACATCGTGGCCCTCCAGGAGCTGGACGTCGAACGCGAGAGAACGGGCGGAATCGACCAGGCGGCGCTGATCGCCCAGATCCTGGAAATGGAGTTTCATTTCCATCCGGCCATCGAGGCGCAGGCGGAGAGGTACGGCGAGGCCGTCTTCAGCCGCTTCCCCATGCGCCTCGTCCGGGCCGGGGCGCTGCCGCAACTGGACCGCCGGCTGGAGCCGCGCGGGGCGCTGTGGGTGGCGATCGAAGCCGAGGGACGCGAGTTCCACCTCGTCAACACGCACCTCAGCCTCTTCCC
>JAPLSS010000621.1 GCA_026398515.1 Candidatus Sumerlaeota bacterium
CCTATGTCCCAGGGCTCCTGTCGTTCCGCGAGATCCCGGCGCTGGCCGTCGCGCTGCGCCAGGTTCGCGCGCGCCCCGACTTGATCCTGTGCGATGGACAGGGCCTCGCCCACCCGCGGCGGTTCGGTCTGGCGGCGCACCTGGGGTGGGCGTACGACACGCCGTCGGTCGGCTGCGGCAAGACCCGTTTGATCGGCGAGCACGAAGAGCCGGGACGGCGGCGCGGGGCATGGACGGAACTCCTGGATCAAGGAGAGAAGATCGGCGAGGTCGTGCGCACGCGCGACGGGGTCAAACCCGTCTACGTCTCGCCCGGCTATCGCACGGCTTTCACGCTGGCGCGCCGGATCGTCCTGACCTGTTGCCAGGGCTATCGCCTGCCCGAGCCGATTCGGCTGGCGCATCAGGCCACGGCCCAAACCATGAGGCGGTCTGAAGGCAACGGGTAGATCGCCATCCCGCCGTTTCCGTGGCGCAGGCTTTCCAGCCTGCGATTTGTCCAAACGCTGTTGTTCAAGCGCACAGGCTGGAAAGCCCGCGCCGCTTCGCGCTTTCCCTTTGCTCCAGCGCGCTGAGGCATGCGACAACAGCCGCCATGCCTCGCTGGACGGAACGACGAGCGGATTTCGCGGCGGGGGGCGCGGCGCTGGCCCTTGCGCTCCTGCCGTTGCGCTCGTTCCTTTGGCAGGCGGACTGGCTGACCCAGGACGTGCACGCTTACGCCGTGCGGCTGGCGGCCCTGGCCGATTCCCTGCGCGACGGGCAATGGCTCGGCCGCTGGTGCGCCGATCTGGACCGCGGCTACGGCTATCCGTTGTTCTCGTATTACCCTCCGGGATTCTACCTTCTTTCTTCCTTCTTCTACGGCGGCGGATTGGGCATCGTCGCGTCGATCAAGTGCGCCTTGACGCTCCTGCAACTCCTCGGCGCGGCGGGGATGTTCGCGCTGGGGCGGCTTTTCTTCGGGCCGGCGGGGGCGGCGCTGGGGGCGGTCGTGTGGGCGTTCCTCCCGTATCAGCAGGTCAACCTGTTCGTGCGCGGCGACATGGCCGAGTTCGCCGCGCTGCAATGGCTCCCGGCGGCGGCGTGGCTCTACCTGCTTGCGCTTCGGCGGCGTTCGGCGAGGGTCCTATGCGCCGCCGCGTTGGCGCACGCCTGCCTCATCGCCACGCATCCTATCACCGCGCTCGTGGCGACGCCGCTGCTGCTGGCGCTGGGCGTTTGGGCGGATTGGCGCGAGCGGCGGCGCGTCGGGCCAATGGCGTTCGCTGGCGTCGCGCTGGCGGCGGGCCTGTCGGCGTTCTATTGGCTGCCGGCTCTGGCCGAACGGTCGTGGTCGCACGCGGCCTTGATGACCGATGACTTCTATGACTATTCCCACCATTTCCTGGAATGGCCGCAATGGCTCAACTTCTTCTTCTGGGGCTACGGACCCAGCATGCGCGGCGCCGGCGACGGCATGGCGCTGCACCTGGGGTTGGCGCCGACCCTGTTGTTCGCGTTGGCCTGGCTTCAAGCCCGCCGCTGGAGCCGCGCGAGGGCGGCGACGCCCTGGCCCCTCGTGGCCGCCAGCGCGCTGGGCGCGGCCCTGTTGTTCATGACGCTGGATCTCTCCGCATTTCTCTGGCGGACGCTTCCGCTCATGAAGTGGGCCCAGTTTCCCTGGCGCCTGCTGGGCGAAACGGGGTTCCTGATGGCGTGGGCCTCCGGCGCGGCGCTTGACGTTCCGCTGCGCCGTGGGGTTTCAGGCGCGGCGCTCGATGCGCCCCCGCGCGGCGGGTCGGCGCCCCGGCGAAAACGGGCGCTTGTCGTGGGCGCGTTTGCTTTGGTCGTCTTGTCCCCGCCCTGGCATCGCGGCGGGGTGTACGAGCAGCCGCCCCCGATCAGCGCGCGCCCGGATGCGGCGGAGCTGCGTTCGCAAGCGTGGGCGATCACGGCGGTCGATGAGTTCCTGCCGCGCGCGGTGGAAGCGAAATGGCCCGGGCAATTCCCGCCTGGCGAGGCGCGGTTCGTCGGGGCCGACGGCGAAGCCCGGGCGGCCCGCATTCGCGGCGGCTGGACCATCGACGTGAAGGCCGGCGAGCCGGGGAGCATTGTCCTGGGGCAATACTGGCATCCGGGCTGGCGCGTCGAACGCGAGGGGCAGGCGATCGCGAGCGCGCCTCTGCCGACCTACGGCCTTGTCGAGTTCCACGCCCCCGCGGGAACGAGCCGCTTCACCGTGCGCCGCGTTCCGACGCCGTATCAGCAATGGGGCGACATCA
>JAPLSS010000297.1 GCA_026398515.1 Candidatus Sumerlaeota bacterium
TGATCCGGCTCCCAGGGTTGGTAGCGTGTCGAGGTTTTCATGGAACCAGTATAGCACGATTGTCAAGCACGCTATTATCATGCCAATATAGATTTTACCCAAGAAAATCTTTGCCCGACCGGCGAGTTTTCCGACAGGCTCCTAGTGCGGATAGAATGAAATCCGCTTTCGCCGCCGTGTACCCCGGCCTATCAAACGCAAATTGCTTCGCCAACTGTTCCTTGTGCTCGGCGTATTCGATTCTCAGCTTCGGGTCGGACAACAGCCTGTCCCGGAATCCCACATAGGTGTTCCAGTTCCGGCTCCCCAACTCGACGAAATGCGCATGATGTGTGCGTTGTTCCTCAGTCCCCTTGATGAATAAATGGTCTCCGCGGTTCTCATAATCGCCTAAAGAGACATATCCGAGTCCATACATCGCGTCTCTACATGCCGAAACGCCCCCCAACTCCTTTAGGGCGATGACAATGTCGATGACCGGCTTCGCCGCCATCCCGGGAACCGCCGTAGAGCCGACGTGTTGAATGTCTTGGATGTGGTCGCCAAGGGCCGCGAGGATTCGCCGTTCCTCTGCCTTGTATTCCGCTGGCCACCGCGCGTCGTACGGCACCAGTTTCACAGTTCTTTTTGCAAGTCCAAGCATCGTTTTTCCTTAAAAAGGGCTAATCGCGATTTCGCGGCTGCGCGAGGAAGAGAGCGGCCCGCTCGCGCACTTAGTTAGCGCAGCCATTTGCATCCCCTATCCAAGTTTGTTTCCGCCGCCTCTCAGTAACACCGCTAGGTTGCGACCGCCGCGCTCGGCACGGTTTGTGCCATTTATTTCCCATCACGCCGTCCTTGCGCAAGTCAGCCATGACACCGAGGAGGATGGCGGAGATGTGGCGCAATCCAGTGTCCTTCATACCAGTCCCTTCCGTGTCAAAAACATGCATGTAACGATACTCTTCGATACTCTTGATATTCTTCGCCTATCCATTGGACTTACACCCCTATAACCCCCAAACTCTTCGGATACTCTTCCAAGAGTCTAAGGGTATGATACTCTTCCAAGAGTCTTACATATATCGAAGAGTATATATATATTACATGGGTCATGGGCGTTCCATCCTCCACGTCCAGCCGTCATTGAATCCCCCCTTGTGCGCTTTAATGCTCAGTTGCGTCTTGGCGTCGAACAGGGAAGAGCGAGAGACGCCCTTGTCCCTCGCGCCAATGTCCTTTCGCCCAAGTCTCTGCCGGTAAGAGCCAGTGTCCCGCGACTCCCCTTGCGCAATAGGACGGCGATCACGTCCGCCGCCGCCACATTGCCCAACGTGCCGGTGATCGTGGCGAAAATGTCATCGTCGGGGGCCTTGCGCTGATGTAAGACAAGGACGATGGCGACGCCGAATTCCAGCGCCAACCCTTGAAGGATAGCCATCGCCCCATAATCACTTTCGTAAGGATCGGCCCCTCTTGGGCGTGGAGGTTTGATGCGGGGCCACGTGTCGATCACTATCTCCCGCGCGTCAGGATGGCATTCGAGCCACGCGCGCAAGGCTTGGAGTCCGCCCTTGTCCAGTCGCGGCCAAGTGAAGGCAAATTCGAGATTTGTAGGATGACCCAGGCCCAAGATTTCCAGCCGCCGTTTCATCCGGCCGGCTGAATCTTCCAATGCCAGGTAAAGGACGGCGCCCGAAGTGACAGCGAACACGCCAAACAACGCTTGCCCCATAGCGACGCACACCGCGATCAAGAGCTCCAGCCAACTCTTCCCCCTCTTCGGCCTGGAGCCGATTACGGTAAGTCCAACGGGGCGGATTCCCTCGACGATCCAAACCATCGCCGCGATCACGGCCATCGCCAGGGCCCGCGCGCTCATCGTGGCGGGGAAGAGACTCGGCCCGGTTCCATTATCGCCGGCGCCGTTGCCCTCAATCTCCTGCGCCAACGGAGCGAGAGGAGCGAAAACCCGATTCCATTCCACAATCTGTTCGGGCGTGGCGTTGTCGTACGCGGATGTGTCGATTCCGCTGATAGGGTCAATCGCGGTCGCGTCGATGACCGGGGCGGCGTCGATGGTGGTGGTCATGTCACATGCCCGCCTTCTTCAGCGCCTCAGCCCGCTCGCTGACCCAGATCGACAACGCTTGCACTTCGGCGGATAGTCCGATCTTCTTTTCCTCTGGCCAGTCTTCGATAATCTTGATGATCGGCGCGAGGATACAGAACTGCGCCATCTCCATTACTGCCTTGAGATCAGGAGCATGGTTTACTGCTACGGTCACAGCTTTGGCCGCGCGATAGTCGAAGAGAGTCAACTCGACCTTTTTTGCTACAACCTCGTCGTCGCTCTGGGATGATATATCCCAAGGCAGATCCCCATAGTGCTTTGCAAATTTATGAAGCGCCTGGCCAAGCAGTTTCGGATGCTTTTTAGGCCAGACCGTGCATATATATCTCAGTTGCCCCTCGTATCGCTCCATCAGCCGCTGAGCACTCTTTGATATGTCTCCTGCGTCATCCTTCGGCGCGGATGGTTCGCTATTGTCAGTGGCCTCCGGCGAGGGGTGCATCGTCTCTTGGTCCCCGCCGTTGTGGGCGACGTACGGCTTAGCTCTTTTGCCGATGGCCTCCGTTTTCATCGTGGCCTTGGTCCCGTGCTTCGTAATATACTCGCGGGTCGGCGGGTCGGCGGTCGGCGGGTCAGTCGGGGATACGTCACTGGCAACGTTGCTAGTGAGACTCGCCCGAACATTGGCGACGAATGTATGAGATACACAACAGCGCTTCGCAATCTCGTTGTCGGACCAGCGGCCCCATTCGGAGTCATTGAGCAGGCGCAGCACACATACGCGCTTGTCGGCGTTCGTCCGATGCAGACCGTGCTCACTATTTGCGCCGACCGCGAACAGAAGCGCATCGCGGAGCGTGCCCTTGCGGACTAGGCATTCAATCTCACTCTCGCCGTTGTGCTTGGCGGCCTCAAGGCGGCGGCGGCCGTCGCCCAGATAGATGTTGCCATCCTCGTCGATGAATACGTCCGGCGCTGGAAAATTCACTCCTGCTTTCATTTTCATGGCGTAGTCAACAAGGACTTCCACGTTTACCACATTAAGGTTGTCCCGCGCCTGTGTGCGTTCCACCTGGATCTTGTCGATAGGGATGCGCTGAAGTGGCATGGCTCACCCCCCCGCCGGCGATTCGGAGGTCGCCTGCGTGCCGGCCTTGACGAAACGCTCGAGCTCGTCGGGTAGGTATCTGACCGCGCGTCCGAGGCGAACGAAACTCGGACCACGCTTGTACACCCTCCACAACTCAAGTGTTCCCGGGCACAGGTTCAAGACTCTAGCCGCCTGCTTGGTATCTAAAAGCTCGCCCATTTGTTCGCTCCCTTCAATATGCTGGGCGAACTATGAATGAACGCAGTTATATCTGTCAATAACCGAGGGATTAAGTGGGATTAAGTGGGACAAACGCAGAGGGGGGTGTTAGTGAGTCGCCCAGCCCCGGCATTGTGCGTGCGTTGGGAGAGTGACTCCCTCAATCCATCCTTCTGGGGGCGTCGGCATTGTCTTGCGCAGATACTCACAGAACTGTGAGTGCTCGTATTCGTCGAATGCACTGCCACGGGGAAGGCCCCCATACCACCCAAGGAACGTCGAGGCGAGCGTGGCCTTCAGCCTCCGGGCTCTTTGCCTTTTCTCTAACCTATTCTCGCCAGCCGATACAATCGGGTCGGGGACTGACTGCGCCTTGCGTTCTTCCTCTTGGCGTGCGCGTTCCGCAACCTTCCGAGCAGCCATGTCCGCCCGCATGAGTTCAACCACCGCAGGCGCCGCTCCCGGCATTTTCTCTTCGAGTGTTGTCCGCGTTCCTGTGATCTCTACCGCTAGAGGACCGGAGATATGGGCATTGAAGATAGTTTCCCCGATGTGAACGCGATTGGAGAACTGAGCGATTTCCCGGCCAATCTCGCGTTGGCGGTTGGGATCTTTTTCCGAGGCAAAGCGGGATTTGAGATCATCCCATTCCTTCGCCTTTTCGACTGTGAATTTTGCTTTGTGTGTCATGGCCGCGCCTCCGCTGCGCAGGATACTCCGCTTGGGGATAAGTGGGGAGCACTGCCAGCGGAGTCTGACAGCCGGACTGGTAGCTAACCGGCCCGTTGCCCCCCATGTCATAACCTACTCTGCATCCTTGCCCTTTTCAAGGCCTCGTGTTCCGGGACGTGCTAGGAGTCGGCTCCGTGTCCGATCCTCAATCCTGAGCCACGCTACGCCCCCTTTTTCGCCGTCTTGCCCTCGCTCTTCCGCTCTGCCGCCACGTCCACAATCTCAGCGCCGCCTTGGCGAAGGGCTTGCTCCAGGGCTTGCCCCACCTTGTCGCTCGCGGTCCGCATCATATCGGGTTGCAAGTGGGCATACTTCATCGTCACCTGCGCGGTCTTATGGCCGAGAAGCGCTCCGGTTTGTGGCAGACTCAGGTTTGCCTTCGACACTGCGAAACTGGCGTGTGTGTGCCGAAGATCATGCAACCGCGTCTTCCCGATGCCTGCCGCCATGCGAATCGCCTGCCACGGGCGTTGTATGTCCTTCAGACACTCCCCATTGCGCCAGCCCGGACAAACCCAGGGCGAGTCGCCACGCTCTTTCTCAGCGGCTCTCAGGATGCCCAAGGCCAGTTCATTCAGAAACACCGTGCGCCCGCCGGCCTTGGCGTCGGCCAGTACGATCGTACGCGATTCGAGGTCCACTGCGCTCCACGGCAACCGCAGGATCTCTTGCACCCGGCAGCCCGTCGCCAGCAACAACCGGACTGCCCGGATAGCCGACGGGGAAACGATCACAGCATCGTCTTTCAGATCATCGTCACGGCGCTGGCGCCATACCGCTTCCGCTTCGTCCAACACCTTCCCCAGGGCTTGCACTTCGTCGGGATCAAGGTAGCGCTCCCGGCTCATCTCCGCGTACCGCTGGACGTGCAAGACGGGGTTGCTGTGATCCGGCCTCAGTCCCAGCTCTTCCGCCCACGAGAACATGCGCGACAACAGCGCTCGCAGCCGGTTCGCCTGATAGGGCGTATCGGATAGGCTGGAATGCAAGGCCTGAATCTCGCGCCGGCCTGTGTCCGCCAACTTACGCTTGCCCAGCTTCGGCTTGATCCATCCGGCGATGTAGCGCTTGTCCTCGGCGATGGAGCGACTTTTCTTCCGCACCTCGCAATACTCGGCGATGTAGCGGTCGCAGAATTCCGCCATCGTCGGCGCCCGCCGTTCTTCCTGTTTGGCCAGTGAAGGATCTTCTCCGCGTTTGGCCGCCATGATCCATTCGTGCGCAATCCCCCGCGCCTTGCTCAGCTCGTAGGCGGGATACTCGCCGATGCTTGGTTTTCTCTGGACGCCCTTCACCCGGAAGAAGGCGAGAAACACCTTGCGACCCGCCGGCGTCACTTTGACGGCGAAGCCCTTTTCCAGCGTGTCCCAGTGGATCATGTCTTTCTCGCCGGCCTTTAGACCTCGGATGTACTGGTCGCTCAGTCTCAACGTCGGCATGGAATCGGCCCCCTCTTTTCAGTCAGTGGAAAAGTCAGTCATTCTGCTAGGTAGCAGCCTAGGTAGCGCTTTTTTCTCATACAGGGTTATCCCCTGTCAAGCCCAATTAGACAAGAATGCAGGAAAACACTTGAAAAACCGGGGGCCGCTAAGACTTCATAAGGAAACGATAAACACAGTAAGACGCCGTTCTTACTGACTCTGGATCAGAATGTCGGGGGTTCAAATCCTCCCTCCCCAGCCATTTAAGCCAGGCGAAATCAATAGTCTGCGTCAGTCTCTAAACGGTCACAAAAACAACCGTTCCGTGTCGATTCCGTGTTTTTCCATGCCCGTTGCCGGGAAGATTCCGGCATGATTCAACGCATCCTGTTTTCCGCTTACTCAAAGGGACGTGGGGAGAATCGAACGGCGGCGCTTGGGCGGTCTGAAATCGTCTGGCAAGGTTTCGGGGCCGTCCACGCCGCCGAAGCCGCTTTGCGGGGCTGACAGAGGCCCTGTGTAGCCGAATCCGGCGCGCTCTTTGACTCCAGCCCTCTCTGTCCAGCAGGCAAGGGCTTTCTACTGAGTAGAATCTGCTAGGGAACCCCTGCATAGGGCGTATGGAGTCGGAATCAGACGGATTTGTCTTGCCAAAATGCTGGCTGCATAGAATTTTCGTCAAAACGAAGGCAGATGGGAAATCTCGGTTGAAAGGAGGAGAACATGCGCGCGTCATTCTTCTTTCCCTTTGGCCGCATAGCGACCGCTCTGCTGGCTACCGCCTTAGCCTTCGGAGCACAAGAGACGGAGCGTCGCAAAGAGCAAGCCGATGATGCGGATCTGGCTTACCTCCTGAGTAACAAGGACCTCCAGGCATTGGGCGAGAGACTCTTCTTTGACAAGGAACTCTCTACTCCACCCGGGCAGGCCTGCGCGGCTTGCCATGGTCCGGAAGTCGGATGGACCGGCCCTGACGAGCAGGTGAACAAGACTGGCGTCTATCCCGGCGCGATTCATGAGCGCTTTGGAAATCGCAAGCCGAATAGCGCCGCCTATGCGACGCTGAGTCCTCTCTTCCGCGCGAAGTGGGAAAAGGGCAAGGTCCAATTCCTGGGCGGCAACTTCTGGGATGGGCGCGCCACTGGGTACAAGCTCGGCAATCCCGCGGCAGACCAAGCTCAGGGACCTTTCTTAAATCCCGTGGAGCAGAACAACCCGGATGCAAAGGCGATTGTCGAGAGAGTCTGCCGGTCGGACTATGCGCCGCTTTTTAAGAAGGTCGCTACCGAGGTATGGGCGATCCCGGATGTTTCCAAGGAGCCTGATGTCGATCTGGCCTATGGCATCGTGGGCATCGCCATCGCGGCCTTTGAAAACTCGGAGAAGGTTAACCAGTTCAGCTCGAAATTCGACGCTTTCCTGAAGGGCAAGGCCGCTCTAACGGTCCAGGAGAGAGAGGGGCTGAAACTATTCGAGGGCAAAGCCAAGTGCGCCGGCTGCCACGTGAGCAAGCGGGGCCCAAAGGGGGAGCATCCACTTTTTACAAACTTCACCTATGAGAATTTGGGCGCGCCCAGGAATCCACAGAACCCCTGGTATAAGATGGACGCCGAATTCAATCCTGACGGCCCCAGTTGGGTAGACCCTGGTCTTGCGGGCTTTCTGAAGAAAACGCCGCAGTACGCCATGTTTGCGCCAGAAAACTTCGGCAAACATCTTGTGCCGACGCTGCGCAACGTAGACCAGCGGCCTTCAGCCGGTTTCGTCAAGGCCTACGGGCACAATGGCTATTTCAAGAGTCTTGGGGGGATCGTGCACTTCTATAACACGCGCGACGTCTTGCCCGCAGCCGAATCCGTTTCCGATGCGAAACCGGGCGTCAACTGCTGGCCTAAGCCGGAGGCGCCGCAGAACGTAAACAGAGCCGAAGTGGGCGATCTCAAGCTCAGCGCCGAGGAGGAAGCGGCGGTTGTCGCTTTTCTGAAAACGCTTTCGGACGGCTACCAGGCTTCCGAGGGCGAGAGAGAAGCCCATGCGGCGAATAGCGGTCGTTCCGGCAAGGAAAAGGGCGCAGCCAAATGAGAGGCCCTTTCTGATCGAGGAAGATGAAAGCGGCCTTGTCCTTGACGTCGGCGACCACGTGCAGGGAGTCGTTTCCCGGCAGCGGGATGTTGATCTGATGAGCGCAGCGCTTGGCTCCCGGGACGTTGTAGCGATTGCAGCGAAAACGCAAGGCGTCGGGCAAATGTTTTCTGCCGACCGGTATGGGGTCTTGGCCATAGCGCCACGTGGCCCCGCCACAACGCGCGCAGGGTGTTTCGTCCGTCGTCTTAGACATGCCAGTCTCCTTTCGGGCAGGGGTGTTAAGCTTGAGGGACCTTCATGAACACATACATCCCCGTCCCGGAAGGAGTTAAAAGATCAAGCAACGAGTGATGTTGCGACAGAACGACGTGCTCCAAGGAGAGCCGATTATGAAATGGCCACGGATTCTCTTTCTCGGCGCGGCTCTTTGGCTGGGCGCCGTGGGCGAGGATCGGGCTTCGACGGGAGGGCCTTATGACCTCTCGTGGTTCAGCGTGGATGGAGGAAACGGCGTCAGCGGGGGCGGGATTTACATAGCCAGGGCCGTCATCGGCCAGCCGGACGCCGGCCCGACGCTCGGCGCGGTCCCGTACCAGGCGCGGGGCGGATTCCTGGCCTCCGAGGAGCAGGGCCCGCCCTCGCTGGGCGGCGTCACGGACAATGTGAACGGATCGCTTCATCTGCGGTGGTCCAATCGAGCCGCCGCCTGCGCGCAGTTTCTCGGATTCTCGTGGGACATTTATCAGGAGGGTTGGGTCGAACTAAGCCCCGTTGGGTCGCTATGGTATCCGTACCTTCGCACGGTTCCCGAAGGCAATATGCGAGTGGATTACTCGGGCGGCTACCACGTGTGGATGTCCAACCAATACTATGACGGCGATTGGCATGCGTGCGTCAATCCCTGGACGGGCATCCTGTACGGGGGAACACCGCACAAGCCGATTAATGTCCTGGCGCACGACACGGGCGGACGCCAGGCGCGGCTGGACTGGAAGCCGGATATTTACGGCGCGTGGCACTATCAGATCTTCGTTTACTCGGTGGACGAAGCGCGTTGGGTCAACACGGTCGGCCCCAGCGGCGACTCGCCTTGGCATTTCGTGTTCTTCCTGAGCGGGGATTTCATGAACGGGTCGGCCTTGTTCACCGTGCCTTCGGCCGGGGCGTATTGGTTCTGGATTCGCGGCGCCGGCTGGCTCGCCCCGTACCCAACGGGGGAATTCGCCACGGCATACGTCGAGGTCACGGAATAGGCGCGCCGCCGACGGCCCCAGGCGGCGCTTTTCAGATTCCAGATTTGCGGCAGAGGAGAAACGTCACCATGAGAACCCGCAGATGTGTCATCTTCATGGCGCTCGTTCTGGGCGCCCTGGTTGGCCGCGGTTTTGCCGATCCTATGGGAACGGCATTCATGTACCAAGGCAAACTGCTCGTTAACGGGCTGCCCGCCAATGGCGACTACAGCATCCTGTTCACGCTCTACACGGCCCAAAGCGATGGTTCGCAAGTCAACGGCCAGATCACCCAGACCGTCTCGGCCGTCGACGGGCTGTTTTCCGTGGAACTCGATTTTGGGGACGCCGCCTTCGACGGCCAGGCCCGCTGGCTCGAAATGGCCGTGAAGCCCGCCGGCAGCCCCGAGGCGCGAACGACGCTGACCCCGCGCCAGCAGTTGACTCCCGCGCCTTATGCGCTCTACGCCGGAAACGCCGACCGCCTTGACGGTCTGGATGCCGGCGCGTTCCTCGCCTCTGGCACGGACAAATGGGTGGACACCACGGGCGACAGCATGACCGGGCCGCTGACCGTGACCTCGTCCGGCGGAGGATATACGGTCAACGCGAAAAACACCGGCACGGGGCATGGCTTCAACGGCGAAAGCGCCTACCAGTCCGGAGTTGGGGTCAAAGGAGCGGCGACTAGCACGTCCCAGCAATTCACCAGCTACGGCGGCTACTTCACGGGCGCCGCGAAGTATTCCGAAGGCGCGTTTGGCCAGTCCACGGGCGCGGCCGGGCGCGGCGTTCACGGGAAGGCCACCGGGGCCGGCGGCGCCGGCGCGACGGAATACGCCGTGGGCGTTTACGGCGAAGTTACGAACAGTTCCGGCGGCAAGACCAGCGGCGGCCGCTTCACGGCTTCCGGGAGTTCCGGCGTGGGGGTCCGCGGGGAGGCATCCGGCGTTTTCGGCACGGCGGTCCGTGGGGAAGCCACGGACGCCTCGCCGGACACCAATTACGGCGGATACTTCCAGGCCGCCGGCGGATGGGGCGAGGGCGTCCACGGGGCCGCCTCCGGCGCCGCCGCCACCTATCGGAACTACGGGGGCAATTTCGACGCCGCGGGCGGGCAGGGGGCGGGCGTGAAGGGAAGCGCTTCCTATAGCGGCGCCGCCTCCAACGTCGGCGGGGAATTCTCGGCCGCGGGGACGACCGGCCAGGGCGTTTCCGGACAAGCCACAAACGGCGGCGACTACCTGAATTACGGCGGGTACTTCCGGGCCGCCGGGGGCCAAGGCCGGGCCGTCTACGGCGAAGCGACCAAAACGGGCGACTACCAGAATTACGGAGGATACTTTGTCGCCGCGGGCGACAAGGGCGTAGGCGTCTACGCCGAAAACAGCTACAGCGGGAGCAGCGATACGGTCTACCCCTGCGCCGTGCAGGCTATTTCCCGGAGCCCATCCGGAATGGGCGTCGATGCATTAGCGACGGGTTATAGCGCCACCGGTATTGTCAGCGTAGCGACCAACAGCTCCGTTGGTTCCAGCTGCATAGGGGGTAGATTTGAGGCGCATGGAGGCCAAAGCACGGGGGTGATGGGCCACTGCCTCAATCCTTCGGGCACGAGTTATGGCGGCCTTTTCAGCTCGGTGGGGTCTACTGGCCGCGGCGTCAGAGGAGAAGCCTGGGGGGCAAATGGCCGCGCCGGCGAGTTCTTCGCGGACGGGGACGCGTCGGCTTACGGGGTCTGGGCCTCGGCTTCCAAGGGGCTGTATGATTTCTACGCGGGGGGGAAAGGCAACTATGGGCCCTTCACGGGCTCGCACGACGTTCAGCTCGCCGCGGATTTTCCCCGCGACGCCAAGATCGGCCTGATCGTCTCGGCGACGGGCCAAACCGAGATCAAGCGCCAGGACGGCGAGCCCTCGATCTGCTCGACCCTGCCCACCGTGAAACTGGCCGACTCGGCAAAAGACAAGGCCGTTCTGGGTGTTTTGCTGCGCGAGGCGCCTCTGCCCGAGGATCATTGGCGCAAGGCCGCCCCAGGTGAACGCTTCGCCACCATCAACGCCCTGGGCGAAGGACGTGTCTGGGTGTCGAACGTCAACGGCGACATTGGCGTCGGCGATTATATCACCACCTCCGCCATCGCCGGCCATGGCCAGCGACAGGATGACGACCTGCTTCACTCCTTCACCCTGGGCAAAGCGACCGAATCCGTAGACTGGGAATCGGTGACCGGCACGATCGATGCCGGCGGCAAGACGGTCAAAATCCATCTGATCGCCGTGGTCTACACGAGCGGATGACGCCGTACGGCGCTCAAGCCGCCCGCTTTCGCGAGGCAGTCCCTCACGGCCCGGGGGGACACCCAGAGTCGCATGATGGCGGCATTTGGCCTCCAGAGGAGCGCCTGCCGAACAGGAACGATTGGTTGAGGCGTGGCGCATCCCGCCTTGCGCCGCATTCGGCCGCCGGCCCAATCGATCGTCTCCTTGAAAACGGGACATTCAACCTGGCTGCCATCGCTGTGGAGAAGACCCTCGATCCGCGGACTTTTCGCCCGCGCCAAAGAAGTCCTCGCCCGCAATGTAAGATATGTGTCGGAAAGAGGAGAATGAAATACGTCGAATCGTGGCCGCGGTGTGAGAACGCCGATAAAAGAGTTGAACTAAGCCGCTTCGCGGCAGGGGGTCGCCGACCTGCGGGAGAGGGTCGGCGCGTTTGGTTTTTACGCTTTCGAGCAGGGTTGCTCCGTTGATCGCGTCTCTGTGCGTGAGGGACGCGATCTTGTTTTTGGGGAAAGGAGCGGAGCGATGAGCGAGCGGAGGCGTCGGATGCAGGAGGACATGCGTCTGCACGGACTGACCTCGCCGCTGATCTCGACCATTCCGCCGTTCAGGTCTACCCTGTCCCGGGTCAGGCGAAGGGCCTCGGTCGCCCTCAACCCACACAAACCATGAAGGGCAAGGATATTCGCAGCCGGACCTGCCGCCAGAGGACGGGACTCCATGATCCCCAAGTTCGGAGCAAGCGCTTTCAGTCATTTCATTGTCGGGATGCCTGGCCCCGTTCCAAAGGGATGCGCCGTTCTCTTAACAAAGGCCGTCTTCTCTTCGGAATCGTTTGAACGGATTCCCGCAGCGTTACGAGATGTCGCGCACAGAGCCCCGGTGACTCCGGTCGGGGTCAGGCTGTAAATGTTCAGTTTACAATTTGGCGACACACTCCGCCAATCGCTCCATCTCCCGCCGCAAGGACGCTCCAACCCCTTCGGCCCGTCCTCATTGCACTGGGTAATCCAGAGTTACACCGCCTGCTTCGACACGCACAGCATCCGGGCCGCCTCGTGCGCGCAAAACGGCCCCACGACGGTCAGTCAAACCGCCAAGCGCCTCAGCAAGGCGTCCCGATCCGGCGCTTCACGCACCCAAACCTCCAGGTCCGCCAACGCAAGCCAAGGCTTGATCCGGGCAGCTCGGCGCATGGCTCCACCTCCTGCCCCCAGCCTATCAATACTCTATTCTCAAATGCGTATCAGATGGAGCAGGACTCGACTGCCTTTGGTTGATCGGCCTGTCCTGCTCCTCGACGCGAACGCCGCGCACATGAAGGGATGAAAAGCGACAGGGCCGCGCGGCCTACTCCAGACTCCAGGGCGTCCGCATTGGCCGATACAGCATGCGCGCCGCCGTCGGATCGTCGAGGATCGTCTCCTGGCTTGGATCCCATTTGATCCTCCGTCCGGTGCGGATGGCGATGTCGGCGAGGTGGCTGACAGCGTCGGACCAGCACGCCGCTTCGACCGGACTGACCGTGCGTCCGCCCGTCCGGATGGCGTCAAGGAAGTTCTGCCCGTGGTTGGCGCTGACGTGGAGGCGCTTCTCGCCGGGTCCGATCTCTTGCTCTTTCAGCGAAGGCGGGTCGAGCGCTTTGATGCCGCCGCGCGACACGGCGATCCGGCCTCGGTCGCCGATGAAGGTGGTGCGATCACCCCCAGGGCCGACGAACCGGAACTCCTTCCCATCGGCAAACCGGCCGCGCACGTCCCAGCGCATGGCCGTGTCGTACAGCCCTTCCGTTGGAAAAACGCCGCTCCCTTCATACTCCACCGGCACGGCCGCCGGCGTGTCGCCCAGGCCCCAGACCATGATGTCCAGCGGATGCGCGCCCCATCCGGCGATGAATCCCAACGCGAAATCCGAAATGTGATACGAGCCGCTGCTGGTGCAGCGGTCCTTCGTATAGGGAGTCTCGGGGGCCGGGCCAAGATACATATCATAGTCCAAATCCGCCGGAACCGGGATCGGCGCGGTCGAGCCGCCCTGGATTCCGCCCGGACACACGACTTCCACGGCCTGCAGTTTCCCGATACGGCCGTTGACCACCAGCTCGCACACCCGCCGCATGTGCCCCATGGAGCGTTGCTGCGTTCCATACTGGAACACGACTCCATAGCCTTGAACGGCTTCGCGCAAGGCCTGATCGTGCCGGATGCTGATGCCGAGCGGTTTCTCGACATAGACGTGCTTGCCCTGGCAGACGGCCGTCAACGCGGCCGGCACGTGCCAATGATCGGGCGTGGCGATGACCACGGCGTCGATGGCGGGGTCCGCGCACAGTTCGCGGAAGTCCGCGATCGTCCGACAGCCCTTGGCCCCATAGTTCTCGTCCACGCGCCGCGCGGCGCGCTCGCGGCGCGACCCGAAGCAGTCGCAGATCGCCACGACTCGGCAATCCGGCAGGCCGAGAAACCCTCCCAGCAAAGCCGAGGCTCGCCCGCCCGCGCCGATGAACCCCAGCGCGATCTTCTTGCTCGGCGCGTCGGCCCCCAGGACCCGCGCCGGCATCACGACAGGCGCGGCGGCGGCCGCTCCGCCCGCCGCCATGCATGTCAGAAACTCCCGCCGATTCATGGACAAGGGGTTCATGGCCTACTTTCCTTTCTTCGCCGCGCGCGCCGGACGCGCCTGTTTTCCCGCGGCTTCGGGCGTGGCGGGCTTCGACGCGCTGGGCGCCTGACTGAAGATCCCCAGTTCGCGAATGGCTGGGCTGCCGTCATAGTAGCCGGCAAGCCCGCGCCCGCCAGCGCCGCGCGCTTCAGGAATTCCCGCCTGTTTGTGTTGGCCATCGCCGCTTTCCCCGATCGTGATTTGGTCCTGCGCGCGGACATGGAAGAAGCGCCAAAACGCACGCGCGCTCATGCGATCACCTCGATTCGGGATTGGATCGCTCTGGGGCCGGCGCCCCCTGGTTCAATCGTTCCAAGGGGTGCTTGCCCTCTGGATACCATCCCCCTGGGATCACTTCGAACTTCCAAACGTCCTCAAACACGAACAGCCGATTCAGAGCCTCTTCTTGGGAGATCTTCCCGGATTGGGCCTGAAGCCAGTCCTTGCGATCCATCGTTCCCACAACCAGGTATTCGTTCCCGATCAGGCCGGGATCTCGCTTCTCGAATGCTGCGGCCATGAGCGATTCGATCTCCGACTTCCGGGCGATGATCAGGTCGCAGGCAGGGCAGCGCTTGCAGCTCTTGTTCAGCATGAAGAGCTGGCGGGGTTCGATGTGGATGACCAGAGGAATTTTGCGCACGGCGGTCTTGGCGTCGCATTTCGGGCACTTGGTGAACGCATACTCATCGTATGGGTTCAGGAAAAACCGATGACGGGTTCCTGGGAAATCCTGCTTGTCCGGCCTGGGCATCCTACGACTCCTTTCCCATGAGAGAGCGTCGCCATTCTCGCAGTGTCTCGTCAATCACCCATGCTGTCCTAGCCGCTGTCTTGCCCGTGCTCGGGCATTTGCCTTGCCCCCGGAGTTCATCGACGATGGTCTGGATCAACGGCTGCTGGACATGCTCGGGTTTGGGCAGATCGAAGACCTCGACGCCTTTCTCCGTTTCCAGCCTGACGGGAGTTTTCCCAAATGTCGAGCAGGAGACCATCCCTCGGCTCCCGATAATCTCGGTCGTGTCGATTCGAGATTCCTTGGAGGCGGCAAACGACCACAAGCCGTTCCCCACGACACCCGACCCGAAGACAAACGAGGCCGTGACCGTATCCTCCGCCGGATACAAGCCAGCCAGGTTCGTAGCGTGCCCACGGACCTTCGCAGTCCAGGGTGAAGCCCTGGGAACACGGGACCCCGTTAGGCCAAGCTCTGTAGGGGCGTCGGGGGGGCGAACGCTGGAGCCTTCCGATCCCGTCGCCCCCTCAAAGCTAAGACTTTGGCGATGGCGCCTTGTCCCAGGGCTTCACCCCATAAGCGTTAAAGTAAGGAGGAAGTGATTTTGGACTGCGGCGACAAGTGTTTGGAGCGGAGACATAGGTGACAAGTGTTCGGAGACATGGGTAACACTTTTCGAGCATGGAGTAAAGCCTCAGTTCCCTGCCCCCTAGGGGGCAGGGAACTGACAGGTTAGTAGTCATGCCGCTGTTGCTCACAGTCGCAGCGCCACCGGCTCTCCCGTGAACGCCCGGCCGACCTGGTAGCGCCGAGCGCGCCAGGAAATATAGCCGGCCGGCCCGACCCGGCGCACCTGGTCGCCCTCCAGATACTCGATCGGCCCCAGGCGCTCGGGGTAGGCGAAGACGCTGACCCGGTAGCGGCTGGCCGGCACCTCCATCGCCAATGCCTCGTGCGGCCGTTCGTGATTGTAGCAATGGCGGAAACGGTCGAAAGGGGGTTGGCAGGCCGCCACATCGCCAAAATGCCGCCCGGCGAGGACCTCGGCCTTCAGCGTCCGGTTGAAGCGCTCGCATTTGCCCTGGGTCTGGGGATGATACGGTCGGCCATGACTGATGGCGATGCCCCGCCGGATCAGCCAGACCTCCAGCAGCGTCCAAGCCGACTCGACACGGCCCCAGCACGCCCCGTTGTCCATCCGCAGGCGCTCGGGCAGCCCGTAGCGGCGAAAGACGCCCGTCAGGGCCGAGCGCACCGTGGCGGCGCGCTGATCCGCGCAGGCCTGGATGCACACGGCGTAGCGCGAGTAGTCGTCCACCACGGTCAGCGGATGACAGGGGCCGGCCCCCGTCGTCAAGGCGCCTTTGAAATCCATCTGCCACAGTTCGTTCGGCCGCCCTCGCTCGAAGCGCTGCATCGGGCCACGCTTTTGCGACTCGGCCGGATCGATCAGGCCGTGGCGGCGCAGCAACGCCGTGATCGTGCTGGCCGCCGGCGCCGGGGTCGGGCCATCGAGCTGGAGCCGGCGGCGGATCTTGCGCCCTCCCCAGGCCGGGTGGTTGTGGCGCACGGCCAGAACCGCCTGCTCCACCGCCGCCGCGCAACGCCACGGGCTGCTCCGCGGCCGGCGCGAGCGATCGGCCGCCCAATCCGGCGCCGCGCTGGCGGCGCGCGCCAGCCACTTGTACCCCGTCTTGCGACTGATCTGAAATCGTTCGCACAGCCGCGCGAGGTTGGCTCCTTCGGCACGGGCCAGGCCGACAAACTCTTCCCGTTGGGACATGGCGGTCCTCTCGCTCCAAGGCATGGGTTCCTCCTCCACAAATCGATGCGGAGGATGACTCTACACTGTCACCCATGTCTCCGAACAGGTGTCACCCATGTCCCCGGTCTGTACACAAGCCGCCGC
>JAPLSS010000208.1 GCA_026398515.1 Candidatus Sumerlaeota bacterium
GTTGCAGCCGAGATGGTCGGAGCGCAGGCAATCAAGATCGAGATACAGAACGCGCATGGGTCCGTCTCCAATAGGCTCCTTGCGGGAAGTCAGTTCGGAGTGACGCCTTTGGGCGTTGAACCGCAACGCCTGAAGGCGTCACTCCGAACTTAAAGCCATCCCGTCAGTTGGGCCAGCTGGCGCGAATACTCGATGAAGCTCGGCCAGGAGATGTCGGGCGGAACGGCGTGGTCGCAGCTGGGAATGAAGCCGCCGTCTTTGAGCATCGCCGGCACAATGCGCAGGATCTCGTTCTTCAGCGCCTCGCCGCCGCGGGCGATCAGGCGTTTGTCCATCGCGCCGTGGTACGCCATCTTCGTTCCGAAGCGCCGGCGGAATTCGACCACGTCGCAGCCGGCGGCGACTTCGATCGGGTTGCAGCAGTTGATCCCGGCGTCGATCCAGATGGGAATCAGGTCGCCGATGTAGCCGTCGGAATCCATGTCGTAGACCCGCGCGCCGCCGGCCCGCGCCTGTTCGACCCAGCGGATGTAGGTCGGCAGCAGGAACTCGCGCGTCATCGCCGGCGAAATGAAACTGCGGCCCTTGAACGCCATGTCTTCCGACAGGGAGAAGACGTCGACGGCGACGCGCGAGAGGATGCGCTCCAGGACCTTGGAAACGAAATCGGCCCAGAACGCGATCATCTCGCGGACGAAGTCCTGCTCGGTGGCGAAGAGAATGCACAGTTGCTCGGCGCCGACCCATTCGCGCAGCTGCCAGAATGGGCCGTTGACGTGGATGCGCAGCGCGTCGTCGCGATCGCGAAGGGCGGCGCAGCGGGCGTCGAAGTCGGCGGGATAGCGCCGTGAATCGTCGGGATGATAGCGCCGCTTCATCGCCTCCCAGTCCTCGCGCGATTCGACGGGAAGTTTGATCCACCGGCGGGTGACGAAGTCGGCGGCCGTGCGCAGGTAGGTGACGTCGAACTCGTCGGAGATCTCGCAGACGTTGCCCTTCCAATCCTGCACGATGTAGTGGCCATTCTCATGCGCGAGAACCTTCTCCTCGAATTGCGGGATCATCAGGAAGGAAGCGCCGGGCGCCGCGAGGCGCTTGGCGGGCGGATCGCCGGGAAGGCCGAGGATGTCGCGGAGCGCGTCCATGTAATTGCGCCCTAGCGCCAGGCCTTGCCGGCGCCAGACCTCCAGCGTGGACTTGCGCGGCCCGCCGGGAGTGAACGGAATGCGGTCAGGCGTTCCGAAGAGAATCGTCTCCAGGTATCGTTCGCAGCGGTTCATCGATTGACGGCTTCTTTGACAGGACCGGGAGCATTCGGCAGAATGAACCAGAGATGAACACAGTTGGACGCGGATTGCAAGGCCGCCAAGCCGCAACCGAAGCGGCGCAAAAGCATTGACGCCGCGGGGGAATTTGCGACATTGAGTCCATTCGTGTCCGGCTGTTCCATTCCGTCTTCGAAGGGAGACACCGCTCCATGCATCTGACCTTTGGCGAAATCATGATGCGCGTCGCGCCGGAGGGGAACCTGCGCTTCCGCCAGGCCATGCCGGGCAAGGTGGACATCACCTTCGCCGGCGCCGAGGCCAACGTGTGCGCGTCGCTGGCGATGTATGGGGAGAAGACGCGTTACCTGACCGCGCTGCCCGACACGCCGATCACCCAGGCGCTGTTGGCCGTGCTCAAGGGGCTCGGGATCGACACGACGTGCGTCCTCATGCGCAAACAGGGGCGGTTGGGTATTTACTTCCTGGAAACCGGCGCGAACCAGATGAGTTCCAACGTCCTCTACGACCGCGACCTGAGCGCCATCTCGCTGGCCGCGCCGAATGAATACGATTTCAACAAGGCGCTGGACGGCGTGCATTGGGTCCATGTGACCGGCATCACGCCGTCGCTGAGCGAGAACGCCTACCTCTCGACGCTGAAGTTGGTGCAGGAGGCCAAGTCGAAGGGCGCGTCGGTGTCGTGCGACCTCAACTTCCGCAAGAAGCTGTGGAACTGGAAGCCGGGCCGCTCGTCGAAGGAACTGGCGAACCAGTGCATGTCGCAGATCCTGCCGTTCGTCGACCTGGTGATCGGCAACGAAGAGGACGCCTCGGACGTGCTCGGCATCTCGGCCGAGGGCACGTCGGTCGAGGAGGGCCGCATCAACGCGCAGGCCTACGAACAGGTCGCGCGCCAGATTGTCGAGCGCTTCCGCAACGTCAAGCGCGTGGCCATCGCGTTGCGCGAGAGCATCTCCGCCAGCCACAACAACTGGGGCGGGATGCTGTTCGACGCGGCGACCGACCGCGCGTATTTCGCCCCGGTGGACGAAAAAGGCGAGTATTGTTCGTATGAGATCCGCAACATCGTCGATCGCGTCGGCGGCGGCGATTCCTTCGGCGCGGGCTTGATCTACGGCCTGAACAGCAAGGACTACGGAACGCCGGAGATGGCGTTGCGCTTCGCCGTGGCGGCCAGCTGCCTGAAGCACTCGATCAAGGGCGATTTCAATTATGTGACGAAAGAGGAAGTCGCCGCCCTGGTCGCCGGCCAGGCGTCGGGGCGGGTGAGGCGGTAGCACGGAAGAAAAGCGAAAGGGGATAGGGAGATAGTTGGAGATGAGGGGATGGCCGCCGGTTCAGACGTGGCGCATCCCCCAATCTCCAATCATCTCCTTATCCCCTGTTCGGTTTGTTCGTCATCCTTCATTGCCGTATCCGGATCCTGTGCGCTTCCACCAAAAGGAGCTGACCCATGTAGTCGCTCATCTCCGGATGAGCTGACGTGTATCCCATGAATCGTCGCATGATTGCGGGGATCGCCTCAGGATGATTTTTAACCTGAAGCGCGACAATGCCTTTGTAACGAGATGGGGGGTAGGTGACGATGTCGGTGAAGTCCCCATTCAACGACACGAGGATGGCATTCAGTTCCTGGGCCTTGGCGAGCACCGCCCGGTCGCCGGAGTCGCGTCGAAGATGATCCTTAAGGCGCAAGACCTCGTGGCCCGCGTCGCGCAGGGTCCGCGTGACGGAATTGGGCACACAATGATCGGCAAAGAATCTCAACGCCATCAAACGGCTTCCTCGAACTCTGCCAAAGCCCGGGCGTAATCCAAACTGGCGGCAATATGTTCAGGGCGCAGATCGGGAAACTCCGTGATGATCTGATCTACGCTATGGCCCGCGGCTAAGTACCCGAGGATCAGGCTGACGGGAATGCGGGTCCCTTTGAACCGCGGCTTCCCCCGCAGAACTCCGGGGGTGCTTTCAATGTGCTCTTGCCATGTCACGTTCATCCTTTGCCTCGTTTCCGGCGAGGGCGACGATTCCGGTCCGCCCGGCGCCGCGGGTGATTGATTCGCACGGTACTCGAATCCGACGGGCGAGACAACCCTCCATTTGGGCCGGTCGGTTGGCCGAACTCGGCCTTTCTTTGCGACGCCGACGGGTAGGCCAGCCTTGCCGAGGCTGGCTTCGGTTGAGACGGTCCGCGTCCGGCCATGGGAAGCCAGCCTCGGCAAGGCTGGCCTACTCGGCGCGCTCCGATCGCCGCGTCGCTCGCTCGCAAGAGTGTAAAAGGCAAGAGCGTACGGCATCATTTCTGAGTCCGCGCCAACCGCACGCCGTGGAAGTCGCGCCCATTGTCCGGGGGGAAGTAGATGTCGCGATCCGCCGCGCGGCAGTGGTACGCGCTGTAGGACCACGCGCGGCCACGGACCATCCGGAAATTCTGCGAGCTGTCGTAC
This sequence comes from Candidatus Sumerlaeota bacterium, assembly GCA_026398515.1. GTDB lineage: Bacteria > Sumerlaeota > Sumerlaeia > JAPLSS01 > JAPLSS01 > JAPLSS01. Next base: position 3,737 of record JAPLSS010000208.1, read on the forward strand.
CAATCGGCGCACCATTCGTCCACATTCCCATGCATGTCGTAAAGACCGAACGCATTTGGCTTCCTCTGTCCGACCTCATGCGTCTTGCTGAAGGAATTGTCCTCATACCAAGCGTAGTCGCCCAGCTACGACTCCGAATCGCCGAAATAATACGCCGTCTTCGAACCTGCCCGGCAGGCGAATTCCCACTCCAGCTCGGTCGGAAGGGTGTAGGCCTTGCCGCCGCTCAGCCCCGACAGCTTGCGGCAGAACTCCATCGCGTCGTTCCAATCGACATTCTCCACCGGCAAACGGTCCGAGCCTTTGAAACTCGATGGATTGCTCCCCATCACCGCCTGCCACTGGCCCTGAGTCACTTCGTATTTCCCGATCCAGAACCCTTCGACCGTCTCCGAATACATGGTGAACGGTCCGCCGGGAATCCAGACCATTTCGATGTTCGCGTTGGCGGCGGATTCGGTGTAGCTGCGGCCGGCAGAAAGGGTAGACGAGGTGGACGAAGTGGACGAAGGCGTTTTCTCCGTCGGCGCTTCGCAGGAAGCGGCGAGCAGAATCGCCAAGACGGCCATCGAAGGGCGCATGGCAGGAGCCTCCTCGGGGATGAATGGTGAGACGACGGCGGAACCCGCCGTCGGATGGAGTGTCGCGCGGCGCGGCTATTCCTGCAATATGAAACTGACCACAAAGGCTCGAAGGCCTCGGGGCCGGTCTTTGCGCCTTCGCGCCGTTGCGGTGAGATTCCCCAGCATCGTGGAACTTCCCTTTGACATCCCGATTTCGTCCGGCCGATTCTTCCGGACGGGGACGTACGGAGTCCCGCCTTCAAGCAGAAGTGGGGGAAAAGCCCATGCGCGTTCCGATTCGACTGCTAGCCGCCTTGTTCTTCGTGACGGCGCTTCTCGCGGATCGATCGCCAGCCGCTCCGGAGGCCGCGCCCAAGCCTGTCCCCGCCGGGTGGGCGACCAGTGTCAAGGACGAGACGCCGGAGCAATACGCGGCGCGCCTGAA
>JAPLSS010000762.1:0-8870 GCA_026398515.1 Candidatus Sumerlaeota bacterium
GTCCACTGGCTGATGTTGCGCAGGTACTGCTCGGTCTGCGCCAGCATGCGCTTGTCGGTGCCGTTGGTTTTGTAGAAGGTCGTCACGTCGACCTTGATGGTCTTGTCGACGACAACCGGGTCTTCTTCCTGGCCGCGCACGAAGATGACCTCGTCGAAGCCGCGCTCGTAGGCCATGGTGGCCTTGTGCATGTGGTAGGTGTCGGTGATGACCGCCGACTTGAAGCCCTTGTCCCAGAGGATCTCAGCCAACATGATGTCGGTGGGCTCAATGCGCTGCCATCCGCGGAATGGGAAGGTGTAGCGGCCGGTCATCAGACCGGTGCGGAACGGCAGGGTCGGCAGGTTTTCGGGAAAGCAGTAGTTGAACTTGGCGCTTTGGGCGGCCAACTTGTCCAAGTTCGGGGTCTCCACGCGCTTGCCGTGGTAGCGCACGGTCGGGAAGACCTTATCGTAGCAGCTGACGTGGTCGAGCCGCAATGAGTCGTTGACCAGAACGATGACGTTCATGCGAATTCTCCTAGTTCCAAAGATTCATTTGAGTTCGCGGCGCGGCCTTCAGGTCCCATAAAACGTAAAGGTCGCATAGGTCCTATGAGAGGCGCGACTACGAACGGAGGACTTACTCTTCGACCGCCGGGCCGACGATTTGGCGGATCTGCACCAGCATGTCCTCGACGAGGTCGGGATCGCCGGCGTCCTTGACCATCTCCGTGGCTTTCACCAGGAACTTAAAGAATGGCACGATTTCATGCTCCATAAAGTCGATGGAGAATTCCCGCTCCGCGACGCCGCACGCCGCTGCTTCACGCACTTCCATGGTCCCTGCTCCTTTTTCGGGGTCTTTGCCGCGCGTCGGCAAGACCGTACGGGCAATCCCCGACGATTTGGGAATATAAAGGCAAGAGAGGCCAAGGCCCCTCTTGCGCCTGACGATAGGTTTGTAGTGCGACCTTCAGGTCGAATCCGCGAAACAACAATTATGACCTAAAGGCGGCACGACGACCGCAGCCGAGCGCCCGTCCGCATGACAAAAAGAGTTTGCGCGTCATGCGGAACGTTGAAAACGCCGAGCTCAGCCGCCTGCCACGGAGACGCCTTGGCTTTACACCATTGGCAATTGTGGGAGTCAAGAGCTTTTGCATACCTTCGACGCTGAGATCCGTCTGTCAGGCCGTTGAAGACGCCGAAGCGCGGAATCCGGCACGCGGAAGGGAATACGCATTCGGACAGGCTCCTGGACGGCTGCCTATTCGCCGCCATCCTCGTCGCCGCCCTGGTCTTCCTCCCCTTGGGCATTCGGCGTCGGCGGCCAGGGTTGCGGCCCTTTGGCGCCGCCGGCGTTCGCTCCGCCGGCCTTCGCCCCGCCGGCTTTCCCGGCGCCGCCCTTGCCCTTGCCCGCCTTCTGCTTGCCTCCCGGGGCCTTGCCCGGACCCGCCGCCGGGCTTTGCGCGACGGGACCTGGCGGAGGCGGCGTGACCCTGGCCGTCGAAGTCGGCGGAGGGGTCGGCTTGGGAGTGAGCGTGGGGGGCGGCGTCTCGATCGGTTCGGACACCGCGGGCACTCCCGGCTCGGACCGGAAAATGGCGGAGGCGTCCTGCTCCAGGCGTTTCATCGCTTCGGCCAGGTCGGGGTCCTGCGGGGCGGCCGCCCACGCCATGATAAGCGCCTCGGTCTCGGCCTTGAACTGCTCCAGACCGGGCCGGGGCTCGGCGGCGAATCCCGCCTCGGGCGACGCGGGCGGTTTCAGCGGGTTGTCGAACGCCTTCCAGTCGTCGATGGGCACGAACGCCTGGTCGCCCGCCGACGTGATGAACTGAATGCCCTCGCCCTTTCGCGTCTCCTCGACGAACGGCGCTTCGATGCGCGGCGTCATCGCCTTCAGTTTATCGGGGTCTTGGGGAATGCTTACTTTTTGCTCCTCCATTAGATTCCCGACCCGGACTTGAACGATCCGCGAGCTGGGAACCAGCTGCTCCTTGATCAGTTCGCGCGCCTTTTCGCGGGCCTGATCCATCGGGCTTTTCTGCATGAGGTACTTCCGAGCGTAGTCCGCGCGGTATTGCAGGTAGTTCCAGTAGTCGGTCCACAAGGCCCCCGCCGCGCGCAGGAACAGCTGGACCGCCGCTTCCGGGCGCGTGGCTTCCTGTTTATCCTTGTCCTCGAGAGAATCGGCCTTCGGCAGACCGTTCATCATGGATTTCAGCGCCGAGAGGCGGGTGGCGGGGTTTCCGCCGGCCTGTCGCGCCAGCCGAAACTGTCCCAACGGGCCGCCGCCGAACTTGGCCAGGGCGTCCCAGCCCTGCGGATCGGGCGGGCGGGCGACCTTGGAGTTGGGCAGAAACGGCGGGTCGGAAATCAGAAACCGGGCGAGTTTTGGATAGTCCTCCGCGGTCTTTTGCATCGCCTCCGCCCGGAACGTCTGCGCTTCCATCTGCACGCGCTCCTGGCGGAACTCGGTGACTCTCTTCGGCTCGCTGGCCAGCCCTTGCAGGATTTTCGGCTGGAGTTCGGCGATCCCGGGATGTTGCGGGTCCAGCAGACGCGCGATGCCGAACTGAATGGCCGCGCGGTGGAACATCCCCTCGCCGGCCAGGCGCCGGGCTTCGTCGAGCAATTGGTCGGGGGTGTCGGCGACGGTCGACAGCAAGACGGTGAATTTCACCCCGGCCCGGCCGGTCATCAGGATCTCGCCGTTTTCCACGCCCTGAATGGAGCCGACCGCTTCCCCCGCCGGCTTCAACTGCAGGCGCGCCTGGGACCGGGCGAGGAGGTCGGAAATCGCGTCAGCGCGCGCCGCCGACGGAGCGAAGGCGACGCAGAACAGAACGGCGCCTATCGTCCGGCCCGCCGAATATGCCTCGAGTTTCCCGTAACGCATTCAACCGTCTCCTGTTCGCCCTGCTAACGAGGAACTGTTCGGAAAAGGGGTTCGCAGCGCGATTTTCAGATCGTATTGGACCTATGAGACGTATCGGGCCTATACGACCTGAAGGTCGCACTCCGAACCCGCCGGCCATCGGCAATCCGGCCTACTGCTCCACCTCGAACGACTTCGCTCCTCCGCGTTCCGGAATCTGGCCGACGTTCTGACTGGTGATGGCGTTGCCCGTCGATTGGCTGGCGGCGGACGACTCGCCTCCTTGCTTCTTGGTGTTGAACGTCATGACGGCGCCTTGGCCGCTGCCCCACACCAAATTTCGGGCCTTGCCGTCCTCGATCGGGAACGTCTGAAGCATTTTGTCGATGTTCGCCTGGGCTTGCTCGGACAACGTCGTGCCGGCCTGGCTGCGCGCGGCCGAGTTGCTGGAGTCGTTGATCATCTGCGTGCCGCCGGCGCTGGAGGTGAAGGTCAGCCGTTCGCCGGTGATGTACGTCCCATCCTTCCGCACGATCTTGGCGCCGTCCTCCAGGATGTACTGCGACGTTTTCATGTCATAGGTCAGACGGCCGCACTCGGCGTTGGTGTCCTGGTCCTTGACCCGAACCCGATTTTTGCCTTCGGCCTTGGCGAAGGTCTTCTGCTGAGCGGGGTCGTAGTCCAGCCGGTCGCAGAAGATCCGCTGCCCTTGCTCCAGTCTCATCTCCACGTTGCCGACGGCGACCATGGCGTTGAACTCGCCGTTCTTCTGGGCCAGCGTGATGGAGTCGGCGAACAGGTCCATCGCCTGGCCGCCGGTAGCGCCGCCGAAGCTGGGGGCGGCCGGCGCCGCATTTCCGGCGGTCGCGGCCCATGGCGCCTCGGCCAGGCCGGTCAAGAGCGCTCCAATAATCGCGGCGTGAATCGCGCCGATGGTCAAGGCTTTCTGGAGCCACGAATTGCGGTTCCTCATGGCTTCCCCCTTTGTGCGGCGGTCGAGGGCGCCGCGGCCGGTTTCTCGGCGCCCTTCCGGCCGGCGGATCGCGATTTCGACGATTTGGATTTGGCGGACGTGGACACCTGTTGCGGCGCCGGCGCGGCGGGGCCGGGCGCCCCGGCCCTAGCTCTGCCGGAGGAGCCGCCGGGATGCGACGATAGCATCGCCCGTTGCCCCGGGGTGTTCATGATGATTTTGACGTTCATGTCGCCGTCGCTGCCCTGGCGCACGTCAATCACGTCGCCGACCATGGCCACCGTGCCTTTGTCGTCGGTCTGGTCGATCCGCGCGTGGCCGGTCAGGAGGTAATGGTTGGTCTGGGCTTCGTAGACCAGTTTGTCGGAGGTGGCCACGAAGTTCTGGGCTTTCATCGTGACTTTGACGGGTTGGGCGCTGCTGCCGGTGGCGTGTAAAACCTTCGTCTCGCCGTCGAAATCGAACTTGTCGTACAGGAGCGCAAAATCGTTTGTGGCAAGCGTGGCGCCGGGTTTGCCGAGGCTGTCGCCGCTGAAGCTCATGTCTGTGCTCTTCAGGTCGAGCGACCCGCCGGCGCCTCCGAACAGGCCTCCGCCCGCCTCGGCGCCCTGCGCGCCGCGACTCGACAATAGGATCACGCTCCACAGGAGGAAAACAGCCGGGAAACCGGTCGGCCTGGTTCGCGTATTCATTGAGCGGCCCCTTTCGGCGGGGATGGATGGGAAGTGGCGGCGGCCTTTGGCGCGCCCGGCGGCGTTCCCTGCTTGCCGGCGCCGGTTTTCGCGGGTTGCGGCGTGGCCTTCGGGAGCGGTTTGAAGGTCGTGTGCGCGCGGGTCGTTCCCCTGCCCGCCAGATGGACTACCATATTCTCGGCTCCGTTGGACTGATCCAGCTCGAGTCTCTGGCAATCGCCCACCACGATTTGCGATTTGCTGTTGATCGGCATGGAGAACGTCGTGGCCTGGTTGGTCAACAGTTTTCCCTGGGCGCCGAGATAGACGGCTTGGCGGGTTTGCAGCCAGGAGCCGTCGACTTGGCTCATCTTCACATTCCCCCACAGGGAAACGTCCTTGGCGCTGCGCCCGTCCGGCCGGCAATCCTTGAGATAATAGGTCCCGGTCTGCGACGTGACCCAGCCGGTCGGCTTTCCTTTCTCATATTGGACCATGTGGACGCCGTCGAGTTTGGCCTTGGTTTGACTATTGACGATGGAGGCCTTGTCGGCCAGGACCGCCATGCTCGGCGCCCCCTCGTTGTACACCATCATCTCAAATCCGCCGATTACGGCCGCAATCTTCTCAGGTTCGGCGCTCGCGGGCGCGGAGGCCGGCGCGGACGCCGGCGCGGAGGCCGGCGCGGAGACCGGTTTGGAGGCGGCCGGTTTGCGCGACGCCGGTTTGCGCGACGCCGGTCTGGAGGCGGCCGAATCGGCTTCCCCTCCGCACGCGACGAGGGCCAGCGCCGCCAGCGCCAAAGCAAGACCTAAGGTGCCGCTCCTATAAGCGCCGCGCGCGCTTCTGGTGGCGCAATCTTTCCAGCCCGCGCGTCGCCCCATCGCGTGTTCGTCGCTGCGCAGGCGGGTAAGCCCGCGCCACAAAAGGCGCTCCGCTATGGCGACGCCCCCCGGATGCGCCCCCTGCCGCTCAGGGGCGGACAGCGGTTTGGCCTTCCACGTGACGCCAGCGATCATGCATCCACGACCATTGCGCGGGATAGCGGCGGATATAGCGCTCGAACACTTGGGTGTACGAACGCACCAGGTGTTCCACGGCTTCGGCGCGTTCGGCCTGGGGAGGCGCTTCGATAGGCTCGTCGACATAGAGCGTGTGGGTGAAACCATCAGGGTTGCGGACCATGGACACGGGGAGAATGGGGACGCCCAACCGCCAGGCGAGCAGGGCCGGCCCCCGCTGCGTGTAGGCGGGCCGCCCGAGGAACGGAACGAAGAGGCCTTGTCCTTTGCGCGTGTCTTGATCGACGAGGATCGCCAGAACCTTTCCCGCCTTCAAGTGCTCCACCATCGGACGTGTGCCGCGCCCGCGAAAGAAGATTCGGACCCCGGCGCGGGCGCGCCCTTCGTTCAGGAGCGCGTCCAGGCGCGCGTTGCTCACTTGGCGCGCCACCGCCGCCAATTCCACTCCGAAGCATTGGACAGCCGTCGCCGCGCACAGTTCCCAACTGCCGAAATGGGCCAGGGCCGTGATGACCCCGCGCCCGCCGGCGTGCGCCTTCTCGAAGTTCTCCACCCCAACCACCGCGACGCGCCGCCGGATGTCCTCGGCCGTCCAGCGGCGAATCAGCGCGAACTCCGCCGCCGACCGGCCCACATTGCGAAACACCTCGCGCGCGACTTCGAACCGCCCGCGTTCAGGCAGATCCTGACCGAGGATCAACTCCAGGTTGCGCAACGTTCTACGGCGATACTTGGGTAGGAGCCAGAACGCCGCCCCTCCCAACGCCGCGCACGCCTGCACCGCGACGCGATCGGGTAGCGCGACTATGATCTGGATGGCCAAGCGTGTCAATACATATGCAAGCCAGCGGCGGGCGCGCTGAGGGCTTTTGCGGATGTTTCGCCACAGCCGGCGCCATCGCTTACTCACCGCCGTACCGCTCCATCAGGGCGGCCCAGCGCCCCTGGCTCTTGAGAATCCACTCGACGACCTCGCGCACCGCTCCCCGCCCCCCAGGCCGCCGCAGGACGCACGCCGCCGCGCGGCGCGCCGGCTCGCAGGCGTCGGCCACCGCCACCGGAAGCCCGACGGCGCGCAGGCAGGGAATGTCGGGCATGTCGTCGCCGACGTAACAGATTTCGTCCAACGAGACGCCGAGGCGTTCGGCGATGGCCTTGAGTTCCGGCAGTTTCGTCTTGGCGTCCTGGACCACGACCTCGATGCCCAGCTCCGAGGCTCGCCGCTCCACCGACGGCGAGCGGCGGCCGGTCAAAAGCGCGACTTGATGGCCGGCGCGCTGAAAGAACTTGATGGCTTGGCCGTCGGCGACGTGAAACGCTTTGGCCTCGCCCTCGGGGAGAATCCCGATGGCCCCGTCGGTCATGACGCCGTCGACGTCCAGGACCAGAGCGCGGACGCGCAAGTGCGCGGGAAGCGGATGTGTTTCAATGGTTTGCATAGGACTTGACGAACTCCGCGGACCGGTGTAGGTTGCGGCGTATAATCGATCGCGGCGTGAATCATGCGTCAGCCCCATACAAAATCGCCAGAGTTGATGCCCGTTTCGTGAAGCGGGGCTGGCGCATTCTTTACGCCGCGATGTATAAGGCTGTGGTGTTGGCGGCATGTCAATGCCCGATGTAAGGAGCGTGCAGGACGCGCCAAGCGACGGCGGATGCGGGGTCCATCTCCTTCACCCCGTTCACTCCGCCCAAGGACGCGCCCTACGGCGGCGGCCGCGGGGCCGTACAAAGATTCGACTCCAGGGAGGCAATTCTCCATGACCAAGGCGGATGTGGCCAACAAGATCACGGAACGCACCGGGCTGTCGCGCAAGGAAGCCATGGACGCCATGGAGGTTTTTCTGCGCTGCATCAAGAACGCGCTGAAGGAGGGCGAGAAAGTCTCGCTGGTGGGATTCGGCACGTTCTACGTCAAACAGAAGAACTCGCGCAACGGGCGCAATCCCCGCACGGGTGAGAAGATCCAAATCCCCTCCAAACAGGTCGCCACGTTCAAGCCCGGCAAAGCCTTCCGCGAGGTGGTCAACGGGGGCTGAAGAGCCGATCCACTTCGCGGCGGTTTGTGGCGTGGGCATTCCAGTCCGCGGATTTTCGGCACTGCGTGAAAGGCCTGAAAGCGGAGGCGGGAAAGCCTGCGCCACTCATTTTGCCCGCAGGCTGATCTCGATGCGGTTGTTTTTTCCGGCGACGTCCTCGGGGCTGTCGACGGGGTACCGCGGCGTGGAATCGCCGCAGCCGACGGCCTGAACGCGGCTGGGGTCGAGGCCGGCGCCGCGCTCCATGTGTTGCGCGGCCTGGAGCGCCTGGTCTTCGGTCAGGCGTTGCGCGTCGGGCGCGCCGGCATGGGCCTCGACGAGAATGCCGCCGGCTTTGTCCTGGTTGAGAATCTGCCCCACGGCGCGCAAGCAGTCCTCGATGCGCGGGGCGATTTGCGCTCCGCTGGTGAAGACCAGATCGCTCCAGATGATCACCGTCACTCGGTCCGGCGCGCGCTCCAGAAGGACCTGCTTGCGCGAAAGCGGATCGGCCAGAACGCTGGCCAGCTGGTCGCCCACGTTCCGCAGGTTTGGCGCGGCGGCGGGCAGCGGCGTTTGTCGGGAGGGGCCGGGCGAAGGCGCCGGCGTCGGCGACGCCGCGCCCAGGGGCGGACGACCGCCGGCGGGAGCCGGCGCGGGCGCTTCCGGCGCTTGCGGCGCGCCGAGAGCGGCAGTCTGACGGAGCGGCAGAGTCGGGGCGGACGGCGTGAGCGCGGGCGGCGCAGCGCCGCCGGTCAGGCTCGCCATCTGCGTCTCGAGCTGTTGGTTCTCTTCAGTCAGCGAGCGATTCGACTCCCGTAGCGCCTCCAGTTGGTTCTTCAGCTCGGCCAATTCCTGCTCTTTCTGCTCCTGGGCGCTGCGCAATTGCTCCCTCAGTTCGTTCATCTCCACGTCGCGTTGGGGAGAAGCCTCCGCCGAGGCCGGTCCCGCGGCCGCCTGTTCGAGGCCGCGTCGTCCCTGGCTCAGTTCCTCGATGCGCGCTTGCAGCGCCAACACCTCGCGCTCCTTATCCGCCTTGAGCGTGTAATGCTCCTCGCGCAGCGAATCCAATTCCTTGGTCAGTTCTCCGATGCGCGTCTCCTGTTCGGCGCTGATACGGCGCAGGTTGGATAGCTCGCGGCACCCCGTCGTCGCCACGACAGCCGCCGCGCAGATCGAAAGCCTCCATAGAATCCAGACGGCGTTCATGCGTTCCCGCGGAGCCAGGGCCATCGGGTTCATTGTTTCTCGTCCAGATGGGGAGTGGTTGGGCCTGTCGTTTCCGAACGGTTGCTGGGAGCGCCGACGGCCACGTCGGCCTCCATAA
>JAPLSS010000762.1:8898-20465 GCA_026398515.1 Candidatus Sumerlaeota bacterium
CCGACGTGGCCGTCGGCGCTCCCCGCAACCGCCCCTCACGACGGCTGCTCGCGTGGGCGGTCCAGGACGATAGGCGTCGCGGGTTTCGGAGTCGAGGGCTTGCTTTCCACGGGCGCTTCGGCGGGGGACGGGGGCTCCTCGTCGACCACGAGCGGGCTCAGCGGCTTGCCCTCGATCACATCCTGGAGTTCCTGCCCGTTGAGCGACTCGCGCTCCATCAAAGTCTCCGCGACATGCCGCAGCGTGTCCTTGTGCTCATTCAGAATCTGGGACGCGGTTCCGTAGGCCTCGTCGAGGAGGCGCTTGACTTCGGCGTCGATCTCCGCCGCCGTCTGATCGCTGAAATTACGCTCGCGCGCCAGTTCCTTGCCCAGGAAGACTTCACCCGACGGTTCGCCGAACATGCGCGGGCCGAGCCGGTCGCTCATGCCGAACTCGCACACCATGCGGTAGGCGATGTGCGTGGCCCGCTGAATGTCGTTGCTGGCGCCGGTGGAGTAGTCCTCGAAGCGCAGCTTCTCCGACGCGCGCCCCGCCAGGAGCGTGGCCAGATCGTTCTTCAGATGCTTGTACGAGAGATTGTGGCGGTCCTCCTCGGGCAACGCCGCCGTCAACCCGAGCGAGCGCCCGCGCGGCACGATGGTCACCTTGTGGATCGGGTCGCTGCCCGGCAGCAGCGACTGGACGATCGCATGGCCGGCCTCGTGATAGGCGGTAAGTTCCTTCTCTTTGTGGCTGAGCGCCAGGCTGCGCCGTTCGGGGCCCATCATCACGCGGTCCTTGGCCTCTTCGAGATCCGGCTGTTTGACCATCTGGCGGCCGCGGCGCGCCGCCAGCAGCGCCGCCTCGTTGATGAGGTTCGCCAGGTCGGCGCCGCAGAAGCCGGGAGTGCCCTTGGCGATGAGCCGCAGGTCGGCCGCCGGATCGAGTTTCACGCCGCGGGAGTGGACGCGCAGGATCTTTTCGCGGCCCTTGACATCCGGGAAATCGACGGCGATCTGGCGGTCGAAGCGCCCGGGGCGAAGGAGCGCGGGGTCGAGCACGTCGGGGCGGTTGGTCGCGGCGATCAGGATCACGCCCTCGTTGGAGTTGAAGCCGTCCATCTCGACGAGCAGTTGGTTGAGCGTCTGCTCGCGCTCATCGTGGCCGCCGCCGATGCCGGTGAACCGGTGGCGCCCGACGGCGTCGATTTCGTCGATGAAGATCAGGCAGGGCTTGGAGCGCTTGCCCTGCTCGAACAGGTCGCGCACGCGCGAGGCGCCGACGCCGACGAACATCTCGACGAAGTCCGAGCCGCTGATGCTGAAGAAGGGGACGCTGGCCTCGCCGGCGACCGCCTTGGCCAGCAGCGTCTTGCCCGTGCCCGGACGCCCGTAGAGCAAGACCCCTTTGGGGATTTTGCCGCCGAGGCGCGAGAACTTGCGCGGGTCTTTGAGAAACTCAACGATTTCCTGGAGTTCTTCCTTGGCTTCGTCGACCCCGGCCACGTCCTCGAAGGTGATCTTGACCTGCCCCTCGCTGACCAGCTTGGCGCGCGACTTGCCGAAACTCATCGCCTTGGCGCCGCCGCTCTGAATCTGGCGCATGAAGATGACCCACAGGCCCACGAGAACGACGATCGGAATGACGACCGAAAGCAGCAACTGCTGCAGCATGTTCGAGTGTTCATTGGCCTGGTATTCGACGCCGTCCTTGATCAGTTCCTCGGCCAGCCAGGAGGATTGCTCGCCCTGGATGTAACGCACCTGGTAGGGGACGCGCGTGTTCTTGTCGGTCGGGCTGATGTATTCGCCCTCGATGGTCCCGCCGCTGTCGACCGCCGATTTGACCTGGCCGGCGCGGGCTTTCTCAAGGAACTGCGTCAGAGTCAGTTCCTGGCGTTGCTCGCCCTGCCAGCTGCGCATAAACACCAGAATGAACAGCAGGAAGATGATGATCCACAGAGAGGCGGATTTCAGCGTGCTCATTGACAGGTGGTCCCTGCGCCCCGCGTTGTAGGTTCCACGGACAAGCCCGCGCGTTCCGCCGACTGCCGCTTGTTTGATGTATAGTGCAAGAAACAGGCCCGGTCAAGCCTTTGCTCTGCTGAAATCGCTTGGGGCGTTGGACTTCTTCGGCTTATTCCCCGCTTGACCGGCGCGGGGCGCGGCGCGAAAAAGACCTCGGCGTCGCTGGTTGCTGCTATAGGACCAATGCGGGCGTCGAACGGTTGGGGCGATGAGCGAACGCACCTATTGTCTGATCACCTTCGGCTGCCAGATGAACGAGGCCGATTCGGAGCGGATCGACGGCATCCTGCTGGCGAACGGATGGCGCAAGATCGATTCCGAGAACGACGCCGATCTCGTGCTGTTCAATACGTGCGTCGTGCGGCAGGGCGCCGAAGACCGCGCGTTGGCGCGCTTGGCGAGGTTGAAGCCGCTCAAGCGCGCGAACCCCGAGAAGCTCGTCGCCATTTGCGGCTGCCTGGCGCAACAGGATGGCCGGCGGCTGCTCGAAACGATGCCGTGGGTGGATCTCGTTCTCGGCACGCGCGCCCTGCCGCGCCTGGCCCCGCTGCTCGACGAGGCGATCGCCACGGGGGCGCCGCAGGTTTGCGTCGATCTCGACGGCGACCCCTGTGAGATTCCCGATCCGCCGCGGCGGGCGCCCGACCTGGTCGCGCGAGTCAACATCATTCTCGGCTGCAATAAGAACTGCTCCTACTGCGTCGTGCCGACGACGCGAGGCCGCGAACTGAGCCGCCCGTGGCCGAAGATCCTGGAAGAGGTCCGAGTCGCGGCGGCGGGCGGGCGCAAGGAAGTCCTTCTCATCGGCCAGAACGTCAACTCGTACCGCGATGGCGAAGTCCGGCTGCCGGAGTTGATGGCCAAGGTCGATGCCGTGCCGGGGGTCGAACGCATCCGCACGATCACCTCGCACCCGCGCGACGCCGGCGAAGGGCAGTTCCGCGCGATGGCCGAATTGCCCCGCGTCTGCGAGAGCCTTCACCTGCCCGCGCAGTCGGGCTCGACGCGCGTGCTGCGGCGGATGTATCGCGGCTATTCGCGCGAACGATACTTGAAGAAAGTCGAGCAACTGCGCTCGTTCGTGCCCGACGCGACGCTCACCACCGACCTCATCGCCGGCTTTCCCGGCGAGACGGACGAGGATTTCGAACAGACGCTGTCGCTCGTGCGCGAGGCGCGGTTCGACTCGGCGTTTATGTTCCTGTATTCGCCGCGGCGCGGAACGGCGGCGGCGCAATGGCCCGACGACGTGCCGCTGGAGGTCAAGAAGGAGCGGCTGGCCCGTTTGATCGATTTGCAGGAAGCGATCAGCCGCGAGAAGAACCGGGCGTTGGAGGGAAGACGATTCGAGGTGTTGGTCGAGCGCTCCGCCAAACGCCCCGCCGGCCACCTGTCCGGCCGCACGCGCGGGGACAAAACGGTCGTGTTTCCAGGCGGCATGGAGATGGTGGGGAAGACAATCAAAGTGGAAATCGTCGATTCGAATGGGCATACTCTGTTTGGGCGAATGGCGTAGAAGGAGGGAATCATGTCGGTTTACATGCCAGATACAAGGAAGCTGCTCGAAGAGGCGAAACGACTCGGAAAACACAAGACCAAGAAAGACGCGCTTGTCGCCGCGCTTTCAGAGTACGTCCAGCATCAAAAGCGGCTCGGCATCGTGGAGTATTTCGGAAAGGTCGAATATTACGACGACTACGACTACAAGGCCGCGCGGAATAGAAAACGCGCGAAGGTTCTTTCCTCATGATTCTGGTTGACACTTCGATCTGGTCTCTGGCTCTTCGACGGAACAGACAGGACCTGAATGCCGCACAAAGGTTCTTGGTCCTGGAGCTCTCGGATATTGCCGCCAGAGGAGAAGCGCGGATCGTCGGGGCTATTCGGCAAGAGGTCCTTTCGGGCATTCGTAGTCGGGCGATGTTCGAGAGCATCCGTAACGAACTGCGAGCATTTCCAGATGAGCCACTCGACATGGAAGATTGCGAGGTAGCGGCGCGATTTTTCAACCAATGCCGGGCCGTTGGGATTGCCGGCTCGGACGGAGACCTTCTCATCTGCGCCGTTGCTGTTCGTCGAGGCTTTCCCATATTCACATCTGACGAGGACTTCCTGCTCTATGCAAAGCACCTCCCCATTGCTCTCCACCGTCCGCAGTCGCGGACGCCATAAGATTTCTCTGATGGTCCGAACTGATTCTGAACGCGTGCTCATCTCTCCCAAGAGGCGCATCCATGTTTGATCGACTGTTCGCCATCGCGGCGTCTCTGCTTCTCACTCCTCCGATTCTCCCTATTGCCGCATCCTCCGACGACATGGACGCCATCGAACAGCGCGTCAAAGCCGGGGAAACGCTGCCGGCCGAAGTCGCCGCGCGCTTTCCGCTCGAAGAGCAGAAGGTGGAGAGCGACACCGGCGTCAACGTGCTCGTGGATCTCGCCCACGGCGCCAATTTCAACCTCATGTGGGGCCTTCCCCAGGAGCTGCGCAAGGCGGGCTATCGCGTCGTCGGCAGTCACGCCTCCCTCGACACGGTTCTCGATCCGGAAGGCAAGAGCCGCGCGCGCGTCCCCATCGCCGAGAAGCGACGCCCGCTGGCCTGGATTCCCAATCCGAAGTTCAACGTCGTCATCACGCGTCTGGGCGGCTTGGAGACCCAGGGCTACCTTCCCGAGGAGCGCGCCGCGCTGAAGCGTTTCGTTGAAGAAAGCGGCGGGTTGATCGTCGCCGGCGGCTTGTCGAAAACCGCTACCGAGGAGGAACTCAACGGCTGGTCGCTGAACGCGCTCCTTCAGGAATTTGGGGCGGCGTTTCAGGCGAATCCGAATGCCAAAGGCAAGGGGCTGGTTTTCTCGCTTGGCCCGGAATGGGAGGTCGCGTCGAAGGGCGCCGACGGCCAGCCGGACGTGGCGCGGCGCGCGTTCGGCCAGGGGCGCGTCGTCGTCTTTCGTTCCGCCGACTGCGTCTCCTGGAATAAGAAAGCCAAGGAAGGGGCGCCAGACTCGAAATCGGCGCGCGTGGCCCCGCTGATCGACACGGTGAAATGGGCCGCCGGCGGCGCGCCCCCCGTCGCCGGCTCCCTGCGCCTGCCGCAGGCTCATGGCGGCGACGGCGGCATCTTTCCCGAGATGGAAGAGCGGTTCGGGTCGTTCGTCATCTTCTACGCCAAGAACCAAAAGCCGGAACTCATCGACGCCATCAAGACCGACATGCCGGCCATCAAGAAGCAGATCGAGGAATGGCTCCCCTCGCCGCCCGTGGACGAAACCATGTATATGCTGTTGTGCTCCGGGGCCGGCGGCGGATGGGCGGTCAACATCTACACGCCCAAGGAAGTGGGCATCATTTCGCTGCAAAAGGAAGGCGTCCTGTCCGTCTTCTCCCATGAGCTGGCGCACACCATGCGCGGGCCGGCGAACGACCAGGGCGGCTTTGCGGGCAAGCTCCCCATCCCACTGAGCGAGCCGCACGCCGGCTGGTTCCAGGGCAAGATCGTCGCCATGCGCGCCGGCGGCGACAGCGTGAAGAACTGCAACCGGCTTTTCGAGTTTGACAAGGACGGCGCGCAACTCGATCTCGCCAACCAGTCCAAGGAATACAAGGAGAAATGGGGCAAGGGGAAGGATTGGACCAAGATCTGGTGGGTCTGGGCGAAACTCGACGACCGCTACGGCCCAACCTGGTATCCGCGCTGGAAGTGGGTGCAGAACACGCGCTGGGCCGACCAACCCGACCACCAGCTGACCTTCGAGGAAATGGTCGAGGATATGAGCATCGCCGTCGGCGAGGATCTCTTCCCGTTCTTCAAGAGAATTAGCACGACGTTGACGAAGGATCGATGTGAGAAGATCGCCTTCCAGGGCGAAACGATGGACTTGCCGGCGGCCCCCATCGACGTCACGCCCGCCGGCAAGGCGAGGCTGGAGGCGATTGGCGACTACCGGAAGCCGCCTCGGTGAATGCGGAATGCGGATTGAGGAAGGGGAGCGCCGAACCACGATCGTGTCCGGCGCCGTTCATTCCGCATTCGACAATCGGCAATCGGCATTCCATAATCCGTTCACACTCTCAACCGAAAGGAACCCGAATCATGGCTCGCATTCCTATCGCGCTTCAGCTGTACACCGTTCGCGAAACGTTGGCCAAGGACGTCAAGGGCACGATCAAGGCCGTGGCCGACATGGGCTACGAAGGCGCCGAGGGGGGAGTCCCCGCCGGCTGGACTCCCGGCGACTGGCGCAAACTCATCGAGGATCACGGGATGAAGTTCGTCGGCAGCGGCGGCGGCGCCGGCGATCTGAAGTCCAACCTGCCGGCGCTCGTCGCCAAGTGCGCGCAGCTGGGGGCCAAGACGGTGATGTTCGGCGTGAACCAGAAGGATTTCAAGGACGCCGGCGACGACTGGAAGAAAGTGGTGGCCGATGTCAAACCCGCCGTGGAGAAGGCCGCCGCCGCCGGATTGCGCATTCTCTATCACAATCATGACCATGAGTTTAGGAACAAGGTCGATGGGATGTATCTGCTCGACTACATTTACTCCACCATCGGCGCCGACGTGCTCAAGGCCGAGATCGACACCTATTGGGTCGCCACCGGCGGCGAAGACCCGGTGAAGTACATCCGGAAATACGCCGGGCGCGTTCCCTACCTGCACATCAAGGACCGCGAAAGGGACGCCCCGGCCGACGAACGGCGCGCCTTCACCGAGATCGGCAACGGCTCGCTGGACTGGGACGCCATCTTCGCCGAAGCCCCCAAGGCCGGGGTGGAGTGGTACATCGTCGAGCAGGACCTGACCAAACGCACCCCGCTCGAAAGCGCGAAGATCAGCGTCGATTACCTGAAATCGCGCGGGATGGCGTAAGAAGCCTTCGCCGCTGATTCACCAAGTCTGGCATGAGCAAAGGGACGGTCGTCATTTCCCCGGCGATCGCCCCTTTGCTTCGTGGCTGAGGGGAAGTGAGAGTTGTTTATCTCCATCTGACTGGATGCGCAGGATTCGCGGGATTGCTCGCACGGAGGCGATGCTGATCCTGTCCATCCTGTCGATCCTGTCTTAACCTATCCCAAAGACTGCCCCTGCATAAGGATGTGACAAATGCGCGTGCCATTCGATTTCGAGTGGAAGTTCATTAAGGAAGACGTCGTCCGCGCCGAGGCCCCGGGCTTTGATGATTCGGCCTGGGAGACCATCGACCTGCCGCACGATTTCAGCATCGCCGGGCCGATCGACGAGAACAACCCGTCGGGCAAGGGCGGCGGGTTCTTCCCCGGCGGAATCGGATGGTATCGCAAGACGTTCCCGCTGCCCGACGGCGCGGCGGGCAAATCGGTCTTCCTCGAGTTCGACGGCGTCTTCTGGAAGAGCGAGGTCTGGATCAACGGCCGGCGCCTCGGCTTCCGGCCGAATGGATACATCGGGTTTCAATATGAACTAACCCCTCACCTGAATCGGAGCGGCCCGAACGTTGTCGCCGTGCGCGTCGACAATTCCGAGCAGCCGAACCACCGCTGGTACAGCGGGTCGGGCATCTGTCGCCACGTGTGGTTCGATGTCCTTGCCCCGGTCCACGTCGCGCACTGGGGCGTGTATGTGTGGACGCCGAAGGTGACGAACGAGTCGGCGTCAGTGCGCGTTCGGACTCTCGTCGAGAATCAGAGCGAACGGAATCGGCGCGTCGCGTTGGCGTCCACGATTCTCGACGGCGGCGGCGCGCGCATCGCCACGGTGGAATGGTCGAGGGACGCGCCGGCCGGAAGCGTCGTCGAGGTTGATCAGGATCTGGAAATCGCCGATCCCGCCCTGTGGTCGCCGGAAACGCCCACGCTCTACACGCTCCTCACCCGCGTCATGGAAGGCGACGCCGTGCTGGATGAACGCCGCACGCCGTTTGGCGTTCGTCACTGTGAGTTCCACGCCGACAAGGGTTTTTTCCTCAATGGACGCAACATGAAGATGCGGGGCATGTGCCTCCATCACGACGGGGGAGGCGTCGGCGCGGCTGTCCCCGAGCGGGTCTGGGAGCGGCGGCTGGAGATCCTCAAGGCGATGGGCTGCAACGCCATCCGCACGTCGCACAACCCGTACGCGCCGGAGTTTCTCGACCTCTGCGACCGCATGGGCCTCCTGGTGATTGACGAGATCTTCGATGAATGGCACAAACCCAAGCGCGAGTTCAGCTACGCTCGCTATTTCGATGAATGGTGGCGGCGCGATCTGACCGACCAGGTTCTGCGGGACCGCAATCACCCCTGCGTCATTCTCTGGAGCATCGGCAACGAGATCCCCGAGAAGGGGACGGCGGAGGGCGCGGCCACGGCGCGCATGCTCGTCGAAGCGATCCATGCGCTGGAGCCGACGCGCCCCGTCACCGCCGGAGTCAATACCATTGCCGCGGCCAACCGCAGCGGCTACGCCGACGCGCTGGACGTGGTCGGCTACAACGAGGGCGGCGATTCGGTGTTTCAATATGCGGAAGACCACCTTGTCTATCCAGCGCGGAAGATGTACGCCTCCGAAGCGCCGCACACCTTCGCCACGCGCGGCGTTTATCATACCCACTCGCGCCACCGCGAGGAGGCTGGTGAAGCCTGGCGGAAGATGCGCACGCAGGAAGTGCCGCATCTGACGCCCCACGAAGTGTTTCCCTGGTTCCACGACGCCTATCACTCGAACTACGACAACGCGTATGTGCGGATCTGCACGCGCGACACATGGCGCCTCGTCGCGGAGAACGATTTCATGGCCGGCGAATTTCGCTGGACCGGCTTTGATTACCAAGGCGAATCGCACAGCTGGCCGGCCAAGAGCTCCAACGCCGGCGCCATTGATCTCTGCGGCTTTCCCAAGGATATCTATTACTTCTATCAAAGCCGCTGGACCGCCGAACCGATGGTTCATATCCTGCCGCACTGGACGTGGCCGGAGATACATAAGGGAACTATCATTCCGGCTTGGGCCTATTCGAACTGTGATACCGTGGAGTTATTTCTCAATGGCCGCTCGCTGGGGGAGCAAGCGATGGGAAATAACTATCACCTTTCCTGGGACGTGCCCTACGAGCCGGGGGCGATCAAAGCCGTGGCGAAGAAAGATGGCCGCATTGTTTGCGAAGATGAACAACGAACCGCCGGGCCGCCCGCGCGGATCGAATTGACCGCGGACCGCGAGACTCTCGCCGCCGACGGCCGAGACGTCGTCCACTTGACCGCGCGGCTCCTCGACGCCGAGGGCGTCTTCTGCCCCACGACCACAAACCGTATCGTGTTCCAGGTCGAAGGCCCCGCCAGACTGCTCGCCCTCGAAAACGGCGACCCCATCGACCACCAGAGTTCGAAGGACGGGAATCGCAAGGCCTTCGCGGGCATGTGCCTGGCGATTGTGCAGTCGAAGCGGAGGGCCGGCGCGATTCGCGTCAAGGCCGGATCGGAAGGTCTTGCCGGCGCGGAGGTTCAGATCCGGGCGCTCCTGCCATCGGCAGGTCCGTGACTCTGACGCGGGGATGGGCAGAAATGATCGTTTTTGTACAGACCTCCCGCCATTGGCCAGGGGGAAGCGCACGATCGCTTCTCCTTCCCGTGCCTTTCGTTGCCGCAATGGCTCTTCAAGGATTCCACGAATGAATTTGGTAAATGGCGTATTCGTCGCCTTGGGCCGCGAGGGTCATACGTCTTGCGATCTCCTCGCGGAATCCGGCGGCAGCGTCTTCTTCGGCATCGGGGAAACTTACATACCATTTGGGCTGAAAGGCCAGGGCGGAGAGAAGATCCTTCGGCGTTTGCCGGTCCCGCGCGAGGCTGCGGCCCCAGCGCCGTGCATAGAAGAAGACGTCGGGCTGCTGGTAATTGTTGGGCACGCCTTTGTCGATGGAGACGTCGCGGGAAAGGACGAGAATGTAGTCATCCGGCTGTGACAGTTGCGCCAGTTTTGATCCGGCGGAGAGCATTGACGTGTATCTCTCGCGGCAGAGAACAGCGGACTGCCAGCCCTGTTGGGCGAACGCGAGGAGCACTAGCGCCACGGAGAGAATGCGCAAGCGGCGGCCGGCGGATCGAACCAGCCAGACGACTCCGCCCGAGGCGGCCAAGGCGTAACAAGCGACCGCGTAGATATGATATTGAAGGCCACGGCCCGGGGCCGATGTATAACGTCCGGCGATGAAATAATAAATGGCAGTAGAGAGGATCCACGGCCAGAGGAGTTGGCGCCAGCCGGCGCGGCGATAGACAAAGAAACCAAGGATCGCTAGCAGGCTTCCGGCGGCGCCAAGGATGTATTGCTCGTCGATATACACGAGTTTGGCGTAGAACTTAGGTCGAGTCCAGAGGGCGAGATTGCCCCATTTGGGATCGCCGCCGGAGATGACCCCGAACGTGTTGCCATAATGCAAGTGCAGCATGACGGCGTGAGTGTAATAAGCGATGTTCGGCAGGAAGGCGATGGCGGCGAACGCGAGGAGATGGGGGCGGAACAAAGAGCGCCATCCGCCTTTCGAGATAGAAAATATCATAAAGGCCAGGCCGATGTGGATCGTCGTTGGTTTGACCAGAATGGCCAGGGACATGAACACAGCCGAGGAAAGAATCGTCGGCCATGACTCGCGGTCGAGAAAGTCGAGGTAGGATTTCAGCGCCAGGAGATAGAAGAGCAGTGCCATAGATTCAGGCATGAAGGCCCTGGAATAGATATAGATGGCGGGAGAGAACGCGAAGAGGGCGACGGCGAGAAGAGCAGGAATGTCCTCCAGAAAGCGGCGGGCGATGGAAAAGAAAACGAGGCAGGCAAAAGCGTTCAGCAGAAGGGAGAGCAGCCGGCCGTACAGCGGGTTCTCTCCGAACACGCGATAGAGTAAGCTGACCGTGTAGGAATATAGTTGAAACTCCGCCTCGACGTATCCCGGCCCGGGGGCGCCCCAGAAGACGCGGGGGTAAAGGATATTTGGCTCGTCCAGGAAATTGTGGGCGATCGAGGCCGTGTCGGTCTGGCGCCAGGAATCGCGATCATTGAGCAAAGGCGTCAGACCGGGCAGGCGCGAGGCCGTAGCGAGAAGAGCGATGCCCCACAAGGCGAGGCGCGCCTTTCGGCGGGAGAGAAGAACGCGATCCGCGGGATCGGAAGAAGACTGCCCAGCGAATGGGTTCGTAGCGACGCCTTCAGGCGTTTGATCGGAACGGCCGAAGCCGTCGCTACGAACTTCCCGGGTCGCCATTTTCGTCTCTATTGTGGAGCGAAAGCTTCACGGGCTGGAAGGCCTGCGCCGCTTTCATCACTTCTTCGGGCGGAACTGCTTGTCCCATTCGACTTGCTTTTGGGGGTCCCACGGCGGCACGACGCCCGTCTGATACAGGCCCCACGCCTGCAAGCGCCGCAACACAAGGGGCGGATGCGACTTGATGTTGCCGGGCTTGAACAGGTCCATGAAATAGCGCTGCTCCATCGACATCAGTTTCTTCTCCAGCGCCCCGCGCAGTTTGCGGGCGATCTCCCGATAGCGGGCAATCACGTTCCAGCGCTCGTCGGGGTCCTTGACGATGTCAAACAGCATGTCCTGTCCGTTC
>JAPLSS010000748.1 GCA_026398515.1 Candidatus Sumerlaeota bacterium
GAAACTCCACGCTCCGGAGCAATCCGTCGCGGCGTGTGCGGCAGGGAGGACCGTTCCGGGTCCTCTCGATCCGCCCCCCATGCGCGGTTCGCGTCGCCAAGGCGACGCGCATTGGCGCGGCCCGGCCTTGACGACGCCGGCGCGGATGTCGTATCCCCTGCGCGCAAAGGAGAACGAACATGAGACTGAACCGCTATAAGAAGAACCCCATCCTTTCCCCCAATCCGGCCAACGCCTGGGAGAGTTTGGTCGCGACCAACCCCGGCGCGTGGTATGATGAGAAGACGGGCGAGGTGAAGCTCCTCTATCGCGCGGCGGGCAACGACCCGGAGCACCGCATCTATTTCGGCCTGGCCGTCAGCAAGAACGGCTACGATTTCCGGCGCGTCTCGGACGAACCCGTCTTCGGCCCCAGCGCCGACGGCTTTGACGCCGGCAACGTGCAGGATGCGCGCGTCACCCAAATCGGCGACTGGTATTACATCACCTACGCCTGCAAGCCCTATCCCGGAGGCCAGTATTGGCTCCCCATGGCCAAACGCACGTACTCCCGTCCCCAGTTTCCCGACACGTTTCCCCGCTACTTCCGCGACTTCACCTTCCTGACCGCGCTGGCCCTGACCCAGGACTTCCAGCGCTTCTACCGCGTCGGCCCGATCACCGACCCGTTGACCAACGATCACGACGTCATTCTCTTCCCCGAGAAGACCGGCGGCCGGTTCTACATGCTTCAACGCCCCATGGAGTGGCACGGGCCGGGCTTCCCCAACCCGCATCCGGCGATCTGGATCGCCTCGGGCGAAGACGTGATGAAGATGGGCGACTCGACACTGGTGGCGCAGGGACAATACGACTGGGAATGCAAGGGGAAGATCGGCGCCAACACGGTGCCGCTGAAGACCGAGGCGGGCTGGCTGGTGATCTACCACGCCGTCGGCGCGGACAAGCGCTACCGCCTGGGCGCGCTCCTCCTTGATCTCGACGAGCCGTGGAAGGTGCGCCGGCGCACCAAGGACTTCATCTTCCAACCCGAAGAGCCGTACGAAACCAAAGGCATCTACAACGGCTGCGTCTTCCCCTGCGGCAAGGTCCTCCTCGGCGACGACCTCCTGGTCTACTACGGCGCGGCGGACCAACACGTCGGCGTGGCCAGCTGCAAACTGAAGGAACTGTTGGATTATCTGGACAGTTGCCCCAACTGAGAAGCGCCACGCCTGAGTTCATAGTCCCGCCTTTAGGCGGTTCGTTAGCGGAATCTTCGATGCCCCGTCTCCGCTCGATTTGCGCCATTCCGCTGACGAACCGCCTGAAGGCGGGACTCCATACTCCCATTTTCGGAGCAGCGGCTCATGCCCCCTTCGGGTCGCCCGGAAAGCAATGAAAAGCAGGCCCGGTTTGCCAAGGCCGGCTTTGCCCACGGATGCGGGCATCGAGTCCACCCCGGACGCAGTTCCCGAGCCTGTCGAGGGGCGGGGAGGACCTACGGGCGTTTTCGTCGCGGTCTGCGCCATTCGCCTGGAGTCCTTCGCGCCTTGGGCGGGGGCGGCGACCGCTGGCGCGCGGGACTCGGCGGGCTCGTTCCGGGGTTGGCGGACCGCCCCCGAAACCTCGAAACTACGAAACTAATACAGTTGGAACTCGTCCACGCCGCTTTGGCCTGATTGCGTCCCCACGCACACCCCGCAGCCGTTGTTCGACAGGTAGATCCGATGGTCGGGGCCGGGGCCGACGGCCATCTGGCGCGCAAAGCCGCATTGCGATTGGAAGATTCTTTCGTTCTGGGCGATGTCGTGCCAGGCGCTGTCGCCGTGGGCTTGGAAGAAAATCTTTGGCGGGTACGAGCCGTCGGCCAGCGAGTTGACGTAGATGTCGCCCTCATCGTCGTACACGGCCCATCCCGGGGTCGCCGTCCCCATGTCCGCGATGGCGACCTTGGCGAACGTCGGCTGCGGCGTGGCGTTGGCGTTGCTGGAGAAATAGAGGCCCTTGGTCTGGGTCACGTAACAGTGGGCGTCGTCCGTCGGATCGACGGCCACCGAGCCGCTTTCCCGCACGTGCGTTCCGGAGCCGGTCCAACCGCCGGTGGGAGCGGTGACTTTGATCCAATCCACCCCGCCGTTCATCGAACGAAAGACGCCGTTCTGCCGGTCGGTGAAGTACACCATCTCCGAGGCGCCGCCGCCCCAGGAGAACACGGAGTGAGTGTTTCGGCTGTCCAGGCTCTGCATGATGTTGTTGCCGTTGTACGCCGGAGCGGCGCCCCAATCGCCCGAGCCCCCGGCGCCGACTTTCCTCCAGAGGCCGCTGTTCTCCACGGCCGCCAGCACGACCGTCCCCGCCGACGTCTTCTTGATCGAGCAGCCGTACACGTTGCCGGTCGAATTCAATCCCGTGCTGACGAAGGGGCCGCTGGCCGGATTGGCGCAGTAGGCCAGGTCGGTCGTGCGGCCCACGTAAACCGGGCTGACCTTCCCGACCCCGGGATTCGTGGTGGAATCCACGTCCAAACAAAACTCCTCCGACCCGCCCACGCCGAATGCCTTCTGCGTCACGTGGTCGAAGTTGTCGGTGGAATACAGAAAGGTCCAGTCCATATCCAGACAGTAGGCCCGCGTGGGCGTCCAGGGATCGGCGGCCACGCCCCAGTCCACGGTCGCGTTCAGGTGGCGCATGCACGGATACCAGGCGGGATTGTCTGAGGTCAGCGCGTCGTCGCTTCTCCACGGGCCGGCGCGGCCGCACACGTAGAGGATCTGATGCGCGCTGTCGCTGGGATCGACCACGGTCTGGCAGGCCACGAAGCTGTTGCCGCCCAGGCAGGCGCTGACGTCGCTGACCGAATGCCACCAGACGTCGCCCGTCGCGTCGCCCATGGGCATGTTGGTGTGAATCTTCGACGAGTCCGCGGTCAGGCATGTCCACGTAACTCCCGAATCCTTGGAGCGGATCAGGCTATAATAGAGGTTCGTCCCGCCGCCGACGCTCTTGGCCTGATCGGTGGAGCCCGCGTAGAGGACGGCCTGGGAAGCGTTGCCGTCCCAGAACCCGTCGATCGAATAGAACTGGGTGGGAGTGGAGTCCGTATACACCTGGGTCCAGGCTTCGGCCGGGGGCTTGGAGGGGTCGTACTGGTAAACGCCGTCGGTGTTGGCCGCCACGTACAGGATTCCATGGACGACCACGAGTTCCTCGGCGATGAGGAAAGGCGTGTCGGCGATCAACGTGCCGGCGGTCGCGGTGCGGGCGCTGGCGACCCGGCAAATCGATTCGTTCGTCCCGTCCGTGTCCGCGTCCCAGGTGGCCACATACACCGTCGTTGGGTCCGTGTCGTCGATCGCCAGGCCGCGGATATAGGTGGGCGACTGTCCCGGCAGAGTAATCGTGTTCCACGTGGCCCCGGCGTCGTGCGAACGCATGAGGCCTTGCTTGTACGTGCCGGCGTAAATGAACTCCCCGCCGCCGTCGGCGTCCGAGGGATTTGGGTCCAGGGCGATCAGATTGCCCACCGACCGGGGGTGGCCTTTATCGACCAGCGGCGGGTCGTCGTTGCCGCCGGTGAATTGGGGAACGTTGGAGGCCATGATCCACGTATCCCCCGCGTTGTCCGACCGCAGGAATCCTCCGCCCGCCCCGAGGATGCCCGCGCCGGCATAGGCCCGGTTCGGCGTGCGTAACGAAAAGCGCACGGCGGCGACGTGGATGTGATTCTCGGCGCTGAACAGATTGTGCGTGTCGCCGGGGTCGCGGACGTTGATCGGCGTCCAGTCGCGGCCGTAATCGGTCGAGCGGTGGAAGCCCCAGATGTCGCCGCCGGAGATGATCCGCCCCGGCGTGAAGGGATCGGCCGCAATGGCGCTTTGCCCGCCGCCGCCGTCGTGGCCGCTGGGAGCGAAATGGTAGACCGGCGTCGCCGCCGCCGAGGAATAACGCATGGCCGTAAGCGCCAAGGCCCCGGAGAGAACTTGCGCTAGAGCGCGGAAACGCTTCTTCATGTTTCGAACGCCCCTTTTCGGATTTCCTCAAAGTCATGGGGAGGTGGCCGGGAGCGCGGGTGTCCTCACCCGCAAGGAACCGCGCCGGATTGTGATCTCCTGCGGGTGAGGACACCCGCGCTCCCGGCAACCGCATCCTTATGAATTCCCGCCGTTACGGCGCTAATTATATAACTGAAACTCCTCCACGCGGCTGTGGCCCGATTGCGTCCCGACGCAGATGCCCTGCTTGCCGCCCACATAAATGGGATAGTCCGGCCCCGGCCCGATGACCATCTGGAACGTGACGGGGCACTGGGAAATGAAGACGTCGCCGACGATGTCGTACCACGTGCTGTCGCCGTTGGCCTTGAAGAACATCTTGGGCTTGCTGGAGGCGCTGATGAGCGAGTTGATGAAAATGTTGCCGGCGCCATCGTAGGCCGCGCTGCCCGGGACGCCCATGCCGGGAATCGCGATTTTGGTGAACGACGGCAGCGGCGTGGCGTTGGCATTGTTGGAGAAAAAGACGCCGTTGGTTTGCGTCACGTAGCAGTTCTGGTCGTCGGTCGGGTCCACCGCCACCGCCCCGCTGTATTTCAGGTTCCCCCCGCTGCTGGTCCAGCCTCCCGTGGGAGGAGTGATCAAGGTCCAGGTCGCCCCGCTGTCCATCGAACGCCAGACGCCGTTTTCCTTGTCGGTGAAATAGACCATTTCCGACGCGCCGGCGCCCCAGGAGAAGTAGACGTTCTGGTTGGCGGCGTTCAACCCCTGCATGCAGCTGTCGCTGCTCAGGATGGGGTTTGTTCCCCAGCTGCCCGAAGCCTCGGCGCCGATCTTGCGCCAAACGCCGCTTTCCCCCACGGCCGCCAGCACCACCGTTCCCGCCGTCGTCTTCTTGACCGAGCAGCCATAGACCCCGGTGCTCACGCTGAGATTCGTATTAACCCACGACTGAGTGGCGGGATCGGTGTTATAGGCCAGAGCGGTGTCGCGCCCGACGTAGACCGGGCCGTACGCCGACGGGTTCGTTGTCGAATCCACTGCGATGCAGTATTCGCCCTGGCCGCCCATGGGGATGGTCTTCTGGCGCATGTGGCTGAGGCCATCGGTGGAATACAGGAACGTCCAGTCCACGTCCGTGCAGCACGTCCGGCCGGGAAAGTTGGGGTCGACGCCGAGGGCCATGTTGCCCGTCCCGTTCAAGTGGCGCATGGCGGCGTACCACGTGGGAGAGGCGGCCGAGACGGCGTCGTCGCATCTCCAGGCGCCGGAGCGGCCGGCGACGTAGAGGGTGTTGTGCGTCGTGTCGAGGGGATCGAGCACGACCTGTCCGGCAACGTAGTCCAAACCGCCGATGACGTCCGCCATGAAGAGTTCTGAAAGCCACCAGATGTCTCCGGTCGCATCGCCCATGAGCATGTTGGTGTGAATCTTTCCGGTATCGCTGGTGATGCACGCCCACGTGGCGCCCGAATCCTGGGAGCGGGCCACGCTCCAATTCAGTGTGCCGGCGGCTTTGGCGGTGTAGGTCGAGCCGGCGAACAGGATCGCCTGGGAGGACGCGCTATCCCAGACGCCGTCGATCGAATACCATTGCGTGGCGCCGCTGTCGGTGTAGAGGGAATGCCAC
>JAPLSS010000555.1 GCA_026398515.1 Candidatus Sumerlaeota bacterium
AAGGTGGCGGCGTAATTCCGTTCGGAGTGACGCCTTCAGGCGTTGAACAACAAAACGCCTGAAGGCGTCACTCCGAACTCAAGAGGAGCATCCCCATGGGCAAACCCACCGGCTTCAAGGAATTCACGCGCGAAGTCCCCAGGAAACGACTGGTGGCCGAACGCGTGCGCGATTTCAGCGAGATCGACAAGCCGTTCCCCGACGAGAAGCTGATGCAGCAGGCGGCGCGCTGCATGGATTGCGGCGTGCCCTTCTGCCATACCGGCTGCCCGCTCGGCAACGTCATCCCCGACTGGAACGACCTGGCCTATCGCGGACAGTGGAAGCGCGCCATCGAGATTCTGCACGCGTCGAACAACTTCCCCGAGTTCACCGGACGCCTCTGCCCCGCGCCGTGCGAGGAGGCGTGCGTCCTCGGCATCCACGAGCCGGCGGTGACCATTCGCCAGATCGAGAAGACAATCATCGAGCACGCGTTCGAGGCGGGCTGGATTCAGCCGCTGCCGCCCCAGACCCGCACGGGGAAGAAGGTCGCGGTCATCGGCTCGGGGCCGGCCGGCCTGGCCTGCGCCCAACAACTCAACCGCGCTGGCCACAGCGTCACCGTTTTCGAGCGCGCCGACCGCATCGGCGGCCTCCTTCGCTACGGCATCCCCGACTTCAAGCTGGAGAAGGACGTGCTGGACCGGCGGCTGAAGTTGATGGAGGCCGAGGGCGTGGCGTTCCGCGTGAATTGCGAAGTCGGCAAGGACTTCCCTATCGAGCGGCTCAAGGGATTCGACGCCATCGTGCTCGCGGGCGGGGCGACCAGGCCGCGCGACCTGCCGATCCCCGGGCGCGACCTCGACGGCATCCATTTCGCCATGGACTACCTGCCGCAGCAGAACCGGCGGGTGGCGGGCGATCTGGCGGTGGCCGGCGGGGGCCTTGAGATCGCCGCCGCGGGCAAGAACGTCATCGTCCTCGGCGGCGGCGACACCGGGGCCGACTGCGTCGGCACGGCCAACCGCCAGCGCGCGCGCTCGGTCACCCAATTTGAGCTGCTGCCGAAGCCGCCGGCGGAGCGGCCGGCGAACCAGCCGTGGCCGTACTGGCCGATGAAGTTGCGCAAGAGCTCCTCGCACGAAGAGGGCGTCGATCAACGCTGGAGCATCCTGACCAAGGAGTTCCTCGGCGCCGGCGGCCATGTCAAGAAACTGCGGACGGTCAACGTCGAGTTCCTGCCCCCCGCCGGCGGGGGAGGCCCGCAAATGCGCGAAATTCGCGGCACGGAGCGCGAATGGCCGGCGGACCTCGTGCTGCTGGCGTTGGGGTTCCTCGGGCCGGAAACCGACGGCCTCATAGCGAAACTGGGAGTAGAGATCGACCCGCGCGGCAACGTGAAGACCGACGAGAGCCAGATGACCAACGTCCCCGGCGTCTTTGCCACCGGCGACATGCGCCGCGGGCAGTCGCTCATCGTCTGGGCCATCAGCGAAGGCCGCGAAGCCGCCCGCGGAGTCGACCGCTACCTGATGGGCGCCACCGCGTTGCCGACCAAGGGCGAGGCGGACTTGCCGAGGATATAACGACGAAGGGGATAGGGGGATGATTGGAGATGAGGAGATAACCGCCGACGGCTTATCTCCTCATCTCCAACCATCCCCTCGTCCCCTACGCTCTGCCGCTTGAATGCGGCGCGTTGCCGGAGGCGGCGCGTTCGCATAAGCCGCGTTGACCTCCGCGCGCCGTCAGTCCTTTCCCAGGTCTTCCTCCTCGCCGGGGCCGGCCGGCGCGCGCGCGGTGACCATGGCGTAGAAGTCGGGGATGGCCGCCGGGCGCTCCTCCGGGTGATACAGCGCGTAGGAGGCGAAGATCGGATAGTTGCAGACGCAGCCGTTGGCGAAGTTCGGCGCGTTGAGAATGCCGCCGGCCGGGATCATGCCGTTGGTGCAGCCGGAGCGGATGGCGTTGTTGCGCAGGATCCGCCGGCCTTCCAGATCGTAGATGGCGGTGGCCGCATCGCGATACGTCAGCAGGTAGTCGTTGCCGACGATCCGGCCGCAGCCGCGTTTGCTGGGGACGATATTCCCCAGATCGACGGCCTCGCCGGTCCGGATGTCGAAGCCGCTGCCGGAAACCGCGTAGTCCGACTGATTTGGAATGACATAGTCATCCAGAATGGTCGGAGGCTCGAGATAGTGGATTCGGCTTGGCGGCCATTTGATCTTCCGCGTCCAAAGGGGGTTCCCGTTCGCGCCCTGCCACGCGCTCCAATCGGCGCGATTGACGACGCCCAGAAGAACGTCGTGCTTCGCGTTGTACGCCAGCACGGGCTTGATCGGCGCGACCCAGTCCACCGCGCCGCCCTGCACGCCGGCGATGCTGTATTCGGGCAGCGGCGGGATGGCCACGGACGCGCTCCAGAGTTCAGCGCCCGAATCCAGCGCCAGGGCATAGAGCCGCGCGCTGCCGGCGGCCTCGGTCCCCCCGAGCCTTGGCGGCGCGACGTAGTCCACGCAGAAGACCTTGTCGGCGCCGACGGCGAACGTCAGGTTTTTCATCGCGCCGGCGTGCACCCATTGCGCCTTGCCGGCGAGGGGATCGAGCGCGGCGAGCGTGTTGCCGAAGACGACGAACAGCCGTCCGTTCGCGCCGCGCAGTTCGGTCCATGCCTCCGCCCCCTTCGCCTGCAATTCCGGCGGGATGGCGAGCGTCGTCAGTTCCTGGCCCGTCGCGGCGTCGAGCACATAGCATTTCTCATTGGATACGAGATAGAGCCGTCCGTCGAGGATGAGAAAGTTGTCGTCGTCCGGGCGGGAAAAGGGGCGGTGGACCCACGTCAGCGCGAGCGTCTTCTCGGTCTGGGGCAGCTCATAGCGCCACAGGTAGCGGCCCGTGTAAATGTCGGTGACGTTGACGACGTGGGAGGCGATGTCGAACATTTGTCCGCGCCAGTAGAGGGGGAAGGGGCCGCGGCTGTGCTGGTATTCAAACGGCGGCGTGCCGATGCGGTCGATATCGCCCGACAGCCACAGCAACTGAAGCGGCGCGCGCGCCAGCTGATCGTCGGAGGCATAAGTATTGGAGGCGGAGGCGGCTTCGTGCGTCCAGTCCGCGGCGCCCGGCGGCGGCGCGACGCGCCGGACGCGCGCCATGCCATTGGCTTCGTCGATGCGATAGTTCAGCTTCTCCGCGCACGCCGAAGTCAGCGCGGACAGATCGGCGCCTTGCAGAGGCAACAGCGCCGTTCCACTGAACGGACGCAGCGTCTGCGCGACCAAGTCCGGCGTCTTCGCCAGATCGGCGCGGAACGGCGACAGATCCTCCGACGCGATCGCGTCCGCCCACTGGGGCGAGAGCAGCGCGGCCCCCGGCGATCCGGCGATCACCTGCAGGCGCTTGCCGTAGAGGCCGGCCGCGGCCATCTCGTTTCTCGCCCGGGCCGCTGTCGCGGGATCAGGCTCCAGAACAACCGTCTGCCACCCGTCCCGCGCCGCGAACGTCTGCGCCAGCCGGCCGCTGTTCCAGCCCAGAACCAAGGCATATCCGGGGGCGGCGCGTCCGGAAATCGCCGTCTTGACCGCCGCCTCCCAGCGCGCATCGCCTTGCGGCGCGGGGGGAGAGGCGTATTCCACCGTCGTTTCATGGGTCGCGCCGAAGCAGTAGAGGCGCCCCGTCGTCGTGGCGACCAGCAACCGTCCGCCGGTGGCCAGCATGTTGACGGGTGCCCCGTCGACGGGCGCTTTCCACACGACGCGGGGCGCTTCTCCCTCGCGCGGAATCTGGATGGCGGCAATCTCGTTCTCGATGCCGCCATAGAGGCGGTCGCCCGCCTTCATCATGACCTTATAGGGCGCCTCCAGACGCCACCTCTCCGGGAACTCGCGTTCGCGCAGGAGATCGGGCCGGGTCACCGCCCAGCGGGGCCGGGTCAGATCGCGCGCGACGATCGAATCATAACTCGGAAACTTCGGCCGCGTGTCGCCCCGTTGGACCACGTGCGCCTTGGGATCGTTGAACTCCGACCAGTATAGCGTGTCGGCCGTCCATACGGGTTCGGAGAAGACGCCGGTCTCCGCGTGCAGGTTCACGCGATGGACGGGATCAACGCGGAACAGAGGGCGGTTTTCCAGAAAGAATTTGTCGTTCGGCAGCAGCTGGCGCGGGCTTTCCATGCCCGCGGACAGCGGGTCGCTGAACTTGTAGTCGACGAACGGAGCGCCGTTCTCCTCGACGACCTTGACCGACTTGGCGCCCTTCCTTGCCCGTGTCTCTTTCTTGCCCTTCGCCGGGGCGGCGGGGTTGAGTTCTTCCTCGTTGAACCCGAATCTCGCACAGAACTCCTTCAACGGCATCTTGTCCGGCGGCAGCTCGCCAAGAACCGACGCGCACGTCCCAAGGAGGTTGCCGCCCTGGAACCAATACTGGCCGATCCCGGAGACGCACCAATAACCGCGCGGCGGGTTGAACTTGGCGTACATGGTCGTGTAGGGGTCCATCGCGCCGGTCTTCAGGTCGAAGAACGCCGCCGGCGACCGGCCGCTGACCATCAGCAGCCTGCCGTCGATCACGGCCGGGTAGCCCTGCGGGGGCAGGCCGATGTCGTAGTCGCGCCCGTGGTCGCTCATGCCGTTGGCGACGTGGGACATCGCGTCGTTTCGCCAGAGGACCTGGCCGTTTTGCGCGTCGGCGGCGACGACGTACACGCCTTCCTCCGGCCACACGCCGGCGCCGAAATACACGACGCCGTCGTAGAGAACAGGCGCGCCGCGCGCCGCCCAGCGCGAACAGAGGCGCCCATTGACCAGAAGGCGCGAATCAGGCAGCGACTCCGGCGCGCCGCGCAATTTCCAGTGCAGCGCGCCATCCGCCGCGTTCACACAGTAGAGATAGCCGTCATCGGAGCCGAACCACAATTTGCCGTCCGCGGCGACGGGGGCGAACCGCACCGGGCCTTCCGTGACGAATCGCCACGCCTCCCGGCCCGTGGCGAGATCGTACGCCGTCACGCTGTCCGCGACGTTCGAGGGCACGAAGACGAGCCCCTCCGCGGCCACGGGAGCATAACTCACGTCCGCGCAAATGCGCGCCTGGTGGTCGAACGCGGGGTCGGGTTTGCCGAGGTCGCGACTCCAGGCGAGATTCAGCGCCGCCGGCAGTTCCCGCGGCGTTGCGGCGCTGCGATTGGCGTCGTATCGCCACTGCGGCCAATCGCCCTCCGCCGCGCTTACACTCGACGCCATCAGCAAGAGGGCGAGCATTCCCCCGGCTTTGGCAATCATGGCTGCATGTCTCCTTTGAACAGCAATGGTCCCGGACTCGGCGAGGCGCTTTCGCTCTCTCTTTCGCGTGTTCAAGGCTACAGGAACGGAACCGACGAGTCGAGCGTGCGTTCGACATCCATGTGATCCGTCTTGAATGCGCGGCGCGTTCAGTGCGACAATTCCAAGAACCATCACGCGGGACGGGAACGGGCCGTGGACGAGCCAGAGAAAGACATCAACTTCTGTTACAAGTGCGGGAAGCGCGTCAGCCGCCAGGTGGGGAAGTGCTGGTATTGCGCGTCGCCGACGTATCGGGTGATCCACCCGCCGCGCCGTTGCCCGTTCTGCGAATCGAAGATCGGGCCGAACGCCATCAAATGCCCGCACTGCGGCGAATTCATCGACGGCCGGAGGGGGAGGCAGCCCGCTGGCGCCGTACGGGAGCGGATCGGGCGCGGGGCTGGCGCCGTACACCGGCGGGGCTTCGCCCGAGCAGCCGCTGGGGCCGTATACCGGCGTGCAGGGCGGAGGGGCGATGACGCCGTATCTGGGGCCTCCGGCGCCGCTTGCGCCCTATGTGGACGCGGCGGCCGTGGCCGAGGAATCGAGGTACGTCATCTGCTCCAACTGCGACACCGAGGTCCTCCGCTCCGACAACTATTGCTTCCATTGCGGCGAACCGCAGAACGCGGCATTCCGACAGCCGCCGCGGAAGGTTGTGACGACGGGCACGAACGCCTGGCTGTATATGCTGGCGCTCATCCTGTTGGGCGCCAACCTGGGGTTCCGGCATGCGGAGGCGCTCGGCGTCCCGGAGCTGGCGCCGTTCCACGATTACACGTATTACGGCTCGGCCGGCGCGGGCGCGGTGGCGCTGATCGTGTGGGCGTTCTTCCGCAGGCGGCGGTTCCTGAACCAGGCCATCGCCGTCGTGTATTTCATTCTGGCGCTGGCTGTGTTGTTCGGGCTCTGAAGCATGGGACATATAGGACATAGGACGTATAGGTCGTACAGGTCCTATGGCTCCGAGCCCAAACCCCGCCCCGAGTCCAAGGGTTCATGCCTGATCTTAGTCTCTTCACCGACCTGACCTTCGTCGCGCTGGACACCGAGACGACGGGCTTGCAGCCGCTGGCCGGCAGGATCGTCGAACTCGGCGCCGTGCGGTTCGACGCGCGCGGCGCGGAGAGCGATTCCTTCTCCCAGCTGGTCGATCCGCGACAGCCGATTCCGCCCGACGCGCAGGCGGTCAATGGGATCTCCGACGCGATGGTCCGCGGCCAGCCGACCATCGACGCGGCGCTGCCGGCGTTCGTGGAGTTTCTCGGCCCGCCGGACACCCTTCTGGTCGCCCACAATGCCCCGTTCGACCTCGGCTTTCTGGCCGTCGAGATGGTTCGGCTCGGCATGGCGTTTCCCGAGCACCGGGTTTTCGACACGCTGGCGATGGCCCGGAGCTTGTTCGCCTTTCGCTCCAACAGCCTCGACAGCGTGGCGCGCCAGTTGGGCGTGGCCCCGTCGTCGGAGCATCGCGCCCGAGCCGACGCGCGGCTGACGAAGGGCGTGTTCCTGGAGATGCTGCGGCGCCATCCCGACCTGCAGGCTCTCTCTCTTTTGGGCCGAAAGGCGCCGCCCCTGCGATTCACCGACGCGGGGTTCGCCCTCGTGTCCACGGAGGACGATTCCGACGCGCTGGCCAAGGCGATTCGCGATCGGAAGCCGGTGATGATGCGGTACGAGGGGAAATCGCAGCCCAGAGGCGACCGAATGGCCACGCCGCTGGCGGTGTTCGAATACCGGGGGGTCGAATACCTCTCGGCCGTCTGCCATATTGATGGGCGGCGGAAGACGTTTCGGCTGGATCGGATCGTGTCGCTGGAGATCGCGGGGGAGCGGATGTAGGGATGGGAAAATAGGACAAAGGACAAGAGACATAAGTAACAGAAGGGCCCGCCTTCTTCGAAATGAGGAAGGCGTCTCTCCCGTCATCTTCGTCCTTTGTCCTTCCTTTGGCTATGCCGCGTTCGCCTCGCGGCCCTTCGGCTCCTTGAAGGTGAAGACGAAGGCCACGGCGCAGACCAGCGTCAACGCCAGCGGCACGCAGAAGACGACGCTCCAGCGCGTCACGCCGTTCACCGTGAACAGATCCCAAATCCACCCGGTGAAGAAGGTGCCGAGCAGGTTGCCCAGCCCCAGGGTCACGAACGTCAGCAGGCTCTGCGCGCTGGCACGAATGTCGCGCGGCGCCACCTTGTCCACGTAAATCTGCGAAACGACGAAGAAGAACGTATAGCCGATGCCGTGCAGGCTCAGCGCTGCCAGCACCAGCCACAGCGGATGTCCCGTGGCGAAGAACGCATAGCGCAGCGGCCAGGCGATCGCGCCCAGGAACAGGCTCCACCGGATGCCGATGAGCGGCAGCAAGAGAGGCAGAAGAACGTACATGCCGATCATCTCGGAATTCTGGGCAATCGTCATCCACGCCGACAACTGTTCGCGCGGCAGACCCAGATCCTGAAGGAAGGGAGCGGTGGTGACGTAGTAGAACTGCAGTTCCGTGGTCATGACGAACGAGATGAGGAGAAAGGCAAGGAACCCCGGCACAAGCCGCAGCATGCGAATCGCTTTGAGAAACGCGAAAGGACTTTCCGTGCTCTTGATCGGCGGGGTGTGCGGAAGCAGAAGACAGAACACCGCCAGGACGATCTGACATACGCCGGCGAGAAGAATCGAATCCAGCGGGTTCTTGTGGAAGGCGCCATGAAAGAGGGTAGGCTGCTTCCGTAGGTACGCCAGAAGCAGTCCAGCCACGATCCATCCCAAGGTGCCAAAGACGCGGATAAAGCCAAACTCCTTCTCGCTGTTGGGCAAGTGGCGGAACGCCAAGGAGTTGGTCAGCGCCAGTGTCGGCGCGTAAAACAGCGCCCACACGCCCATGCCGATCAGAATGGACGGATACGCGGGTCGCTGTGCCATCCACAGAAACGCCAATCCGCCGATCAGATGCGCCAATGCAAGAAACCACTGGGTCGGCACCCAGCGATCGGCGATCTGCCCGCCTACGAAGGGCGCGATGATGCAGGCCGCCCATAGAAGGCTATACACCAGGGCCACCTGATGGCCGCTCAAGCCCAAAGTGCTGCTTAGATCCGCGGCGAAGATCGGGGTCCAGGCGCCCCACACGGCATACTGCAGAAACATCATGATACGCAGACGGTCCACCAGCCAGATCTTCACCGGATCGACTCCTTCTCCCGTAGGATTCCGCGCCGAGGCGCATGAGGAAGAAACCACGCCGCCCGCCAGCCTAAAGCCGCCGGGGAAAATGGCAAGCGGAAAGTGACGAGCTGGAAATGGCGAGCCGGAAGGGGCGTACGCGTCTGGCAAGGCGTGCCCCCGAAATCGCCCCTTCGATTTCCCAAGGCGGGCGAATCACGAGGGCGTGGAGTCTCGTGACATAGACGGTCAGCGCCTCGACGGCGGATGTCGTTGCGACGCGTTTAGGCGTTCGATCGAACCGGCTGAGGCCGTCACGACATACTCGCCGCGCCTTGGCGTTTGCCCCTATCCGGCGATGTAGCCCGGCACCAGCGTTTCCCCGTTCTCGCGATACCAATCCTGGAGCAGTTTCCGGCATTCCAGCAAGGTTTCGCGATGGGCCGGGTCGCGCGCGAGGTTCTTCATTTCGCCGGGATCGTTCTGAAGGTCGACCAGCGCCTCGCGGTCTTCGCCGACGTCGTAAACCGTGTACTTGAACCGCGCCGTGCGGATCGCGCGGCAGTGATTGCTCTCGATGACGAGGGTTTTCCGCCACTGGTCCGGCGCGCGCCCCTCGGCCAGCGCCCGGACGCCGCGGCCGGCCAACTGCTTGGGACATGCGACGCCGGCGAAGTCGCACAGGGTCGGAATGAGATCGAGCCCGGCCGAAACCAGATGTTCGCCGTCGACCAGCCCCGGCTTGGTCACGCCTTTCCAACTGACCAGGAACGGGACGCGCATCGCCTCTTCATAGAGCACGGACTTGTGCTCCAGGCGATGCGAAGCGTCCATGTCGCCGTGATCGCTGGAGAAGACGATCAGGGTGTTCTCCTCCAGCCCCGCCTCGCGCAGCGCCCGCAGCACGACGCCGATCTCGCCGTCCACCTGCTCGGTCAGCCGGCCATAGCGCCAGCGGTGCAGCCGCCAGTCGTCCTCGGTCCAGTGTTCGCGCACCCAGAAGCGGAAGGCGCGCGGATCCGCCTGCTTCACGCCGTCCGGCTCGCCTTCGGGGATCTCGAAGTTGGCCGGCAGGGGAGGGCAGTTCTTGTCCACAAACTCGTGGCGCGACATGCCTTCGGGCAATTTCAGGCCCGCCGCCAGACGGCTCGGCGAAGTCGCGGACGCCTTCTTGGCGCTCTGCGACTGCTTGTACGCGGACGAGGCCATGCCGCAGATGTCGTGCGGGTTGATGAACGAGGCGACCAGGAGGAAGGGCCGGTCGCGCTTCCGGCGGAGGAACGCCGCGCATGCTTCGGCCAACTGGTCGCGCTCGTCCTTGGTGATATAATCGAAGCCGATCTGGTCCGTCTTCATCGGCAGATGGACCTTGCCGCCGTAGGCCGTTTCGTAGCCGGCCTCGCGGAAGATCCGCCCGAGGGAATGCGCCAGGATGTCTTCAGCGACCTTGTTCTTGATGTCGGAGTTCTCTTCCATGCCGATGCGGCTGGGCATCGCGCCGGTCATCAGGCCGAACCGCGCGGGAGCGCAGACCGGGTTGACGGCGTAGGCCAGTTCAAAGCGCGCGCCATTGGCGGCGATGCTGTCCATGGCCGGGGTCTTGAGCCACCGGTTCCCCGCACAACTCATCATGTCCGCTCTCTGCTGGTCGGTGAAAATGAAGAGCAGGTTGGGGCGCGAGCCGCCCGGCGCGCCGGCGGTCTCGGCGGAATGCAGCCAGCGGGGCGATGCCAAAAGCCCGGCCCCCACGGCGGCTTGCCGGAGGAACTGGCGGCGAGGAACGCGTTGTGTCATTGCCTGGCTCCTTGGAGGGTGGAAGCCCGAGTCAATAGCCCGCGCCCGCCGTCAAAGTCCAGACGGAAACGCGGGGCGACGGGGACGCCGACCTCGCCGAGGGCGGAGTCCCGGTCGCCTTCGCGCGGGAGCGCATTCCGACGGCGCCCCAAGGCCGGCCCCGTCTCGGAACGATGGCTGGATTCGCCTCGTGGCGGCGCTGCTGAGTTTTCGCACGGCGGAATTGACAGTGGGACGGTTAATATGCGAACATTCCCTCTTGAGGGTGGATCGAGGCTGCAGGTCATGGCTGCTGAGAAACGAGCGGGTGGGGAAGCCGACCATTCCGAACAGGTCACGGCGCTGCCGGCGGACGTGGCCGGATGGCTGAAGGAAGCTCTTGCGCCCAACGAGGAGGTGGCGGCCTGCCTGTTCTCCGACATTCTTGCCAATGGCGAATTCGGCGAGAACTGGACCTTCCTGACCGACAAGCGCCTGTTTGTTCTGTGTCCCAACGGCGCGCCCGACAAGGCCGACCTGCGTTTCGAACTCCCCACCGACGAGATTGAGACCGGGTTCGTGCGCGATTACGTCGGCTCCAGCGAACTGATCGTCCGCGACCGGCGCCGGGGCTACGAGGTCGCGCGCTTTTCCCTCGCTTCGCACCCCGAAGCCAGCGACCTGTGCCACTGTTTGAAGGAACTCGTCCAGAAACGCGAGGCCGCGAAGGCGCGGGGACGCCCGCCGAAGGCCGTCCCGCGCCGGCGAGCGAACCGCTGCGAGGTCTGCGGCGCCGCGGTGCGGCACAATGAACGCGTCTGCCGCAACTGCCTCGACAAGAGTTTGGTGACCGCCCGCCTCCTGCGGTATCTGTACCCCTATCGCTGGATCGCCGTCGTGGGGCTGGCGCTGACGCTGGCGTTGACGGCGATGCAGCTGGCGCCGCCCTACCTGACGAAGATCCTGGTCGACGACGTTTTCACCGGCGGCGACATCTCGATGCTGAAGCTCGTGATCGTGGCGCTCATCGCAACCCACATCGGGCGCGCCGTCGTCACCATGTTCCGCACGTACATCATGAGTTGGCTGAGCAGCCGGGTCCTGATGGACCTGCGCGTGCGGGTCTTCGACCACCTGCAGATGCTGCCGCTGACGTATTACAATCAACGGCAGACGGGCGAGATCATGTCGCGGGTGACGAGCGACCTGCAGCGCCTCCAATACTTCATCGCCGAGGGGTTTCAGGACGTCCTGGTGAACATCACCACGATCTTCCTGATCGCCGCGATCCTCCTCTGGCTGGACTGGAGGCTGGCGCTGCTGGCCTTCGCGCCGGTGCCGACGATCGCGATCAGCACCGCCATTTTCGGGCGCAAGATCCACCTGCTGTATCATCGCACCTGGCGGCGCACGGCGAAGATCAGCGCCATCCTGACCGACACCATTCCGGGGATCCGCGTGGTCAAATCCTTCGCCCAGGAGAGGCGCGAGTCGGAGCGGTTCTCCGAGACCAGCGACGATCTGTACGGCCAGGAGCTGAAGGTGGCCAAGCTCTCCTCGGGCTTCTTTCCGCTGTTGGGGTTGATGACCGGGCTGGGGTCGATCCTGATTTTCGGCGTGGGCGGCTACATGGTGCTCCAGGGCGACACGACCGTGGGGACGCTCATCGCCTTCACCGGCTACCTCTGGCAGTTCTACATGCCCATCCAGAATTTCGGCCAGATCAACCAGAAGCTGCAGCATTGCGTGACCAGCGCCGAACGCGTCTTTGAAATCCTCGACAACGACGTGGAGCCGTTGGACCACCCGGGGGGAC
The DNA here is from genome assembly GCA_026398515.1 of Candidatus Sumerlaeota bacterium. Classification (GTDB taxonomy): domain Bacteria; phylum Sumerlaeota; class Sumerlaeia; order JAPLSS01; family JAPLSS01; genus JAPLSS01. The sequence continues at coordinate 12,052 of JAPLSS010000555.1, forward strand.
TGGTCCTTCGCCCCCTGCGCGGCCATGTCGAATTCCGCAACGTGCAGTTCAGCTACGAGCCCGGCAAACACGCCCTGGACCAGGTCTCGTTCACCGTGGAGCCGGGGGAGATGATCGGGCTGGTCGGGCCGAGCGGGGCCGGAAAGAGCACGTTGGTTCACCTCATTGCGCGTTTCTACGATACGACCGAGGGGCAGATTCTCATCGACGGCCATCCGATTGAAGACCTGGACCTGCGGACCCTGCGCGAGCAGATCGGCGTGGTGCTGCAGGAGCCGTACCTGTTCCACGGGACGGTGTGGCAGAACATCGCCTACGCCAACCAGGACGCCACGGCGGACGAAATCATCGCCGCGGCCCGCGCCGCCAACGCGCACGACATTATCATTCGCCTGCCCGACGGCTACGACACCGTCATCGGCGAGCGCGGCCAGACGCTTTCGGGAGGCGAGCGCCAGCGGCTTTCCATCGCGCGGGCGATTCTGCGGAACCCGCGCATCCTGATCCTGGACGAGGCCACGGCGTCGGTGGACACGGAAACCGAAGTGCTGATTCAAATGGCGCTGGAACGCCTGGTGCGGAATCGGACCACCTTCGCTATCGCGCACCGGCTGTCGACGTTGCGCAAGGCGCACCGGCTGTTCGTGTTCGAGAGGGGACGCCTGGTCGAACATGGAACGCACGGGGAGCTTCTGGAATCCAACGGCCTGTATCGGCGGCTGGTGGACGCCCAGTCGCAGTTGTCGAAGATGAGGGCGTGGTAAGGGGAAGCCAACGTTTCATAATAATAAAGGTCATAATATTATGCAACTTTTTTTATCATTACGCCCCTCGGTATTCGGCTTTTCCGCGGCTAAGAGATGATCTGATGAGTTCAGCATTGGAGCGGCAGCGCATGGGAGCAGGACGCGGGACAGCCGATCCCGAACGGGAAGAAGAACAGGCCGACGATTCGGACCTGGTCCGGGCCATCCCGGCCGAGCAGGTTCGCGTCTGGGAAGACCATCTGCACATGTTCCACGTCCGCGTCGACGATCAGACGTTCGACGACGTGCGGGCCGTCGGCCTCTTCCCGGTTTCGGGGATGGCCGGCTACGTCAGCTTCATGGACGAAACGGGCAAGGAAGTCGTTCTGTTGAAAGACCCGGAGAATCTCGACGAAACAAGCCGGGAGGCGCTGGAGAAGGCGCTCGACCGGATGTATTACGTGGCCCAGATCCTTCGGGTCCTCCGGATCACCGAAAACCACGGCATCTCGCGGTGGGAGACGCTGACGGATCGCGGGTTCGCCGTGTTCGAGGTGCTGAACCGCGAAACCATCCGCGAGCCGTCCCCGGGGCGATACCTGATTACGGACGCGGACGGGAACCGCTTCGAGATCCGCGACGTGGCGGAGCTCGATGCCCAGAGCCGGGCGTTTGTGGCGAGCGAGACCTGAAGGGGTTGATGTACATGGCGAATCAGACGATGCCGGCCGCTCATTACGACATGCGCCGGCAAGCGCGCCGGCCGGAAGCCGAGGCGCCGACCCGCTCCTGGAAGCGCCAGGCGCTTTGGTGGACGGTGGCGACGGTGACGGTCGCGTCCCTGGGCGCGGGCGTGTGGATCTACTGGCGGCTGAACCACGTATGGACGGTGCGGGCCTCGGTCTGCGGCGCGTTGGTCAATCTGTCGCCCGCCGTGGACGCGTACCTCAAGGAACTCTACGTGCGCCCCGGCCAGCCCGTGGCCAAGGGGGAGAAACTGGCCCGCCTGGATGACACGGAGCTGCGCGCGATGCTGGAATCCTCCGAGGCGGTTCGCGCCACCCGGGAAAGCGACCTTGGGCAGGCCCAGGCCACTCTTCGCATCACGGAAGAGGAGGTGGACTCCAACATCGAACTGGCCCAGGCCCGCCTGGAAGCGACCTCGGCCACGCTCACCAGCAGCATCGCCCAGCTCGAGCTGCGAAAGGCTCGGGTCGCCCAGGAGATCCGCGCCGCCGAGGCCGCCTACCAGGAGGCCAGCGCGCGACTGGATTTGGTGAAAAAGGGGCCGCGCGAGGAGGCGATCGAAGCCTGCCGCCAGCGGCTCGACGCCGCCAAATCGCTAGCCGGCCTGTATGCCTACGAACTGGAGAAGATCTCGAAACTCTGCGAGAACGGCGTGGCGTCGGAATACGATCTGAAGGACAAGCAAACGCAGCTCGACCGGCAGAACGGCGCCGTGCGCGAAAGCGAGCTGGAACTGGCGCAACTGGAGGCCGGCGCCACCGAAGAGGAACTGGAGATCGCCAATCAGTCGCTGGAGTCCAAGGGCGCTTCGCTGGACCTGGCGCGGACGTCGGCCGAGGAAATCAAGTCGATGGAGGAAGCCCTGAAAGTCCATCAGGCCGAACTGCGCGAGGCGGAGGCGCAACGAAAATACGCCAAGGCCAGGCAGGCGGAACTCGCGCTGGCCGCGGAGAAGGTCAAGTCCGCGGCGGCGGAGCTGAAACGGGCCGCGGCCGACGTCGAGGCGCGCCAGGCCGCCCTGGACGGCATGCTGCTGGTCAGCCCGGTGGACGGCACGGCGACGCGGACCTTTGTCCAGGAGGGCGAATTGTGCCGGAAAGGGGCGCCCCTGATCCAGCTGATCGACAACAACGAAGGGCGCTGGTTCGAGGGGTTCATCCAGGAGCGCGACGCCCGCTACGTCCGCGTCGGCCAGTGCGCCAGCGTCGAAATCGTCGTCGGGTCCAACGAAGAGGTCGACGCCGTGGTCGACGCG